>CANPWJ010000011.1 GCA_947584035.1 uncultured Acetatifactor sp.
CGCCGTGCCCTGCGACCAGCCCGATCAGTTCCCGGAGAAACTCCGTGCCCTCCACGTGCTCATAGACGTACCGGGCTCCCTGGGGCGGGACGGCGAAACAGAAGCGCTCCCCCTCACAGGTGACGGCCACTCTGCCGAGACGCTCCTCCACCGAGTCACAGAACGCGCCCAGCGCGTCCAGCATCCCGTCCCTGCCGCAGTCCGTTCCCAACAGGCGGTTCAGGGAGAGAAGGGGATAGTACAGACGGACCGTTTCGCTCCGATAGCCCAGCTTCATCTGCTCCTCCGCGATCAGGTCGGTCAGGTGCTTCTCCAGCTTCGCAAACCGCATTTTTGTCCCTCCTTTTTATCCAACCTCGATCTATGGATTATACCATGCCGTCCCCGCTCTGTAAAGACAGGGCCGGGGCCGAAAAGGGCCGAAAAGGGACAAATGATACCTTGTCATCCGTCGAAAAATGTACTACAATGTACACAGTATTTTCGGTATGTATTTTCACAATGAGGGGGAATCGGAGATGACCTTCCGTTTTGACACGCATTATAATGAGGAAGAACTGAAATTTATCCAGGAGAGGGAGTGCAGGATCCTGTCCGACATCACGCTGACCAGGATCGCTTTCACGGCAAAGCCCAGGCGTATGCTGGACTACGGCGGCACTTATCTGGCGGAAATATACGACGAGGAGTCCGACGATCTGCGCTGGGCGGTGCTGACCACGAACCGCAGGGGATTCCACGATTTCGCCCTCCTGAACCCTACCCTGCAGGGCCTTGCGGACAGCCTGTAGGGGCTGCTGCCAATTTTCCCCACCAGGCACCGGGCCGGCTCCCACAGGCCGCCGGATGCCGGCGGACGAAAGAACCTTTCGAACATCATCCATCCCCGTCCACCGGCGGGTCATACTCCTCCACCGCCGGATCGATGATACGCGTGCTTCTCACCCACTCTCTGGTGTTTCCCACCTTTTCCGCAGGCTGTGTGTGCTTTGCCAAAAAGCGGGTCAGGGCGTACAGGTCGATCCAGATCTCATTGTCGCTCTCCTTTTGGGACTCGTCGAAGATCAGCTCCAGTCCCCAGTGCAGATGCGTGACCTCAATATTGTTCACATTCTCCTGGGTGCTGTAGCCGGTGTGCCCCATATAGCCGATCACATCCCCGGCGGTGACGACGCTCCCCTCCTCCAGCCCCTCCGCGTAGGGATAGTTCTGGCGCAGATGCGCGTAATAATAGTACCGTTTCCCGTCAAAGCTCCGGATCCCGATGCGCCAGCCGCCGTACTGGTTCCAGCCAAGCGCCTCCACGATCCCGGACTCCACCGCGATGATGGGCGTACCCACAAGCCCCATCATGTCATGTCCCAGATGGCGCCGCTGATAGCCGTAGCTGCGTCCGGCCCCAAAATCATCATAGTGTGTATAGTCAAATCCCCTGGCAAGCGGAAAATATCCCTTCAGGCCATAGCGCTCCTGATAGACGGTCTGTCCGTTCCCGTCCACGGTCTCCTCCTGATACGTTCCCACCAGGCCGCCCAGAGCGGCAGTATAGGCTTCCAGATAATAAGGATAATAGGAAAGCTCTCCGGTGAGCTCCTCCATGACAGCCTCCCCGGAGGTGACCGCCTCCGCCGCCGCGTCGATCCGTTTGAGCGCCTCCTTCTCAAAGGATCCGCCTGTACGGGCCGCCGCATAGGCGAGCAGTTCGATCCAGTGAAGCTCCCTGTCGCTGCCGTGGGTGTCCACATCCCACTGGTACGCCCTGCACAGCGCCTCGTAGGACACGGTGAAATCCACCCACTTTATGTAATCCTTCTCCTCTCCGTTTGCGTCCACCGCCGTCTCGATCTGGATGGGCGAATGCTCCTCCAGAGGATCCGCCGTCCCGCCCGTAACGATCGTTTCCGCCCTCTGGGGGACGATCAGCGCCAGCATCATAAGCACCAGCGTCTCCGCGCCGATCATCTTCCGCAGCCGCCGCAGATAAGAGGAATCCCGGTCTCTCATGGCCCATCCTCCCCGTTTTCCGAAAAGCTTCCCTACACTATATGACGGGCGGCGGGCTCTTATGAGACGGATCCGGGCGCATCCCTCCGGCCGGCGCAAAAAAGCTGCCCGGCAGTCTGCCGGACAGCTCCTGATTCCCTGCTTTGCACGCTCAATTTTCCGGCTCAATGAGCCCGTAGGTATCGCCCTTTCTCTTGTACACTACGTTCACCTGCCCTGTCTCCGCGTTGTTGAACACGAAGAAATTGTGCCCCAGCAGTTCCATCTGGATGCACGCGTCCTCGGGATACATGGGCTTTATGTCAAACCGCTTGGTGCGGACGATCTTGATCTCCTCCTCATCCATATAGTCGTTTTCCACATAGGTCTGCGTAAAGCTGCCGGCCGCCTGATGGCGGTCAACGATCTTCGTCTTGTATTTTTTGAGCTGTCTCTCTATGATCTCCTCCACCAGGTCGATGGAGACATACATGTCATTGCTTACCTGCTCCGAACGGATGATGCTTCCCTTCACCGGAATGGTCACCTCAATCTTCTGGCGCTCCTTCTCCACGCTGAGCGTCACATGCACCTCCGTATCCGGATTGAAATACTTGTCCAGCTTACCGATCTTCTCTTCTACTGCCGCTCTTAATCCAGGGGTTACTTCAATATTTCTGCCGACGATAATAAATTTCATGCTGACCATCCCTTTCCATGGTTTATTGTGTAAACATCGTACCATATTTACAGGCTTTTTGCAACAATTTCACTAATTTTTTCCATCTTTTTGACATCGCGCGTGTCAATAAAAAAATAGCTTTTTTCGACAAAAAACTCATTTTTATGAGTTTTACACAAAACACACTTTCGAATAGCAAGTGTAATTTTATTTCGGCATTTCTGTAAAATTCCCGTGGATAATGTGTATAACTTGGGGGATAAATGCCTTTTATCCGTTTTCGGGCGTTTTCCCCCTGTGGATAACTTCCTTCCCATTGTGGGCAAAAAAATTTCATTTTACGCTTGCAATTCTCTTTTTTGTGCACATTACACACAACCCGCCCAAGCCCTTTTTTCTGACACACCAGTTATAGTTTGACAAATTCCAAAATTGAGAAAAAAACAGCCGGCCCTCCTGTCCCGGAAGTACGGCTGTTCCTTATCCTGTATTCTGTTTCGCTTAGAAGATCCTTCTGACTGCCAGTACGTTTCTGTAGCCCGCGTCGGAGACGATGATCCCCGTCCGGGAATTGGAAGCATGTACGATCTGGCCGTTTCCGATATAGAGGCCCACATGGCCGGAATAACATACGATATCACCGGGCTGCGCATTGGACAGGCCGCCCTCCACACCGGATCCCTGACTTCTGTCAGACGAGGAGGAGTGGGGCAGACTCACGCCAAAGTTTGCGTATACGCTCATCACAAATCCGGAGCAGTCCGTTCCGTTCGTCAGGCTGGTGCCGCCGTACACGTAAGGGTTGCCCACAAACTGCAGCGCGTACTCCGCGACTGCCCGGCCCATCTCGCTGCCCTCGCCGGATACGGAGGCGGTGACTGCGCTGCCGGAGGACGCCGGGGCTGCCGGCTGCTGTGCGGTTGCTGCCGCGGCGGCCGCTCTGGCCTGACGCCTTGCCTCCGCCTCTCTGGCAAGCCTTCTCTCTTCCTCTTCCTTGGACTCTGCCTGTACAAACTCGGTGTGAAGCTCCACGAAATCGGCGGATACCCAGCCGATACCTTCCTCTACATCTACCTGTACCCAGCCGTCCGTCTCATCCTTCACCACCAGTTCCTCGCCCAGGGGCACCATCCCCATCACGGCAGATTCCGTAGTGGGCTCCGTGCGCACGTAGAGGGTGGTGGTGGTCACCGTGGCGATCCGGGTGCCTACCTGCCGGGCCAGCTCCACAGCGGCCTCGCCGGTCACACAGAACTCTCCCTTTACATATCCCACCACAGAGCCGGACTGGATCTGATACCAGCCGTTCTCCTCGGAAAGGAACGTGCCCACGGAGTCGTCGTACAGCTTACCGATGATCTCGCCCTCCTCGCTGGGCATATTCCGGACGTTTACATAATCATTCACCTGTGCGATCACCAGGTTGCGGAACGTATCCTCCTCCGAGGGCTCGTATTCGGCCAGGGCCGCCTCCATCTGCTCCTCGGGGATATCGGACTGCTCTAAGAGCGTCTCAATCTGCAGATTGGTGTTTGTATTCGTAGTAACGGTCTCCAGGTTCGTCCCTTTGGCAAGCGCGAGATCCACGCCGCCGCTGGGCAGTATGGCAGCGGAATTGGCCGCGTCCGCGGTGATGTTCCACCCGGAAAACGTAACGGCTGCGGTCAATGCACAAGCTGCGATCCTAACAGACTTATGAAACATATCGTCCTCCTTGCTTCCTTCCTTAGTATCCTGCATTTATTTCAAATTATCGGTTGATTTGTTACAAATTTATTACATCTGTTAACAAATATAGCACCTTTATCCTTTTTTGTCAACTGTCCTCAAGAATTGGTAAAATTGCCCGGAACATCCCAAAATATTGCAAAAATTAGGGTTTTTACCCGTTTTTCTCCCACATCTTGTGCCAAAATCGCAAAAAAAGGACCGGCTGGGGCCGATCCTCCCTAAAAAATATTTTAAAAATTTTTTTAAAAAAACTTAAGAAAGCGCTTCCTTCCGGACGGACCGGCAGTAATGCTCCGCGCTGACAGCCGCGTTTGCCCCGTCCGCCACAGCGGTGACGATCTGCCGGAGCGGCTTTTTGCGCACGTCTCCTGCCACAAAGATCCCCGGCCGGTCCGTAACCCCATCCTCCCCCGCCAGGACATAGCCGTCCTGGTCGCAGGAGACCTGTCCCCGCAGAAGCTCCGTGTTGGGATGGATGCCCACCGCTATAAACACGCCGTCCACCGGCAGAATCCTTTCCCCGCCGCTCTTTTTGTCCCGCAGACAGAGCGCCTCCACCGTCTCGTCCCCGTCGATCCGCTCCACCACATGGCTGAAAAGGATCTCCACATTGGGCAGAGCCTTCAGCGCGTCCTGCAGGATGTCTGCTCCCCGCAGCTCGTCCCTCCGGTGGATCAGATACACCCTGGCACTGGTGCGCGCCAGATAGACGGCATCCTCCAGAGCCACGTCGCCGCCGCCCACTACCGCCACCGTCTTTCCCTGAAAGAACGCCCCGTCACAGGCGGCGCAGTAAGACACGCCCCGGCCGGAGAAGGTCTCCTCCCCCGGCACGCCCAGCTGCGCGTGCTTCGCTCCGGTGGCCAGAAGGACCGTCCGCGTCTCCCACTCCTCCCTCCTGGAACGCACGATCTTTCGGTCCCCGCCGTCGGCAATCTCCCGGATCTGTGCCTCCCGGAAAGGGATCCCGAGCCGTTCTGCGTGCTCCCGGAAAGCGGCTCCCATGTCCGGCCCGCTTATCCCGGGAAGTCCCAGGTAATTGTCCACCTCGTAAGTATTCAGCACCTGCCCGCCGCTCACGACCTTCTCCTCTATCACCAGAAGCTCCAGGCCGGCGCGCCTGGCATAGACCGCCGCCGACAGTCCGGCCGGCCCGGCACCGATAATAATCAAATCGTACATCTATCCTTCCTCCTTCTCCGCGCCCTCCGTCCGGAGCCGGAAAACGGCCCCAAACCGCCGTTTCCCTCCTGCCGGGCCTTGAAATGCGGGAAAAAATACGCTATCATAAAACAAAATCGGAAATCGTTAGGAGGAGATCCCTTATGCAGACCCCACCCTTTGTCCAACACCCCATGGCGCTGATCACCGGCGCTTCCCGCGGCATCGGCGCCGCCATCGCCAGAGAGCTGGCGGCAGACGGCTATTCCCTGATCCTCACCTGCCATCAGTCCATGGAGGAGCTGGAAGCCCTGGCCGCGGATCTGACGGCACGGTACGGGACCGTCTGCCGCCTGTTCCGGGCGGATATGGGCGTCTGCGAACAGGCAGAGGCGCTCTTCCGCGGGCTGGACCGTCTGGATGTGCTGGTCAACAACGCGGGGATCTCCTACCTGGGACTCCTCTCCCAGATGGAGCCTCAGGACTGGCGGCGGGTGCTGTCCGTCAACCTGGACAGCTGCTTCTACACCTGCCGGTGCGCCATCCCCCTGATGCTCAAAACACACGCGGGCCGCATCCTCAACATCTCCTCCGTCTGGGGCAATACAGGCGCCTCCATGGAGGTGGCTTACTCCGCCTCCAAGGGCGGCATGAACGCCTTCACCAGGGCGCTGGCCAAGGAGCTGGCTCCCAGCGGCATCTCCGTAAACGCCATCGCCTGCGGCGTCATCGACACCTCCATGAACGCCGGCCTCACGCCGGAGGAGCTGGAGGCGCTGCGGGAGGAAATCCCCGCGGACCGCATCGGCACCTCGGAGGAGGTGGCGCGGCTGGCGCGGCTGATCCTGCAGTCCCCCTCCTACCTGACGGGCCAGATCATAACCATAGACGGCGGATGGTGTTGACGCCTTCCGGCCGCCGCACCCTCCGCCGTCCTGTCCTGCCCCGCTCCGCGGACAGCCCTTAGAACGCCCCTGTGGCGTTGGTGTTTTCCAGCGGGCCGTACACGGTGGATTCCTGCTCTGCCAGCATGGCGATCCCGGCATCCGGGACCAGGGAGTCCACGATCTTCTGTACCTCCTCCTGCGAGCGCGCGTCCTTGCAGCGCAGGATCAAATGCTCCTTCTCCGTCTCGGTCAGTCCCGCGAATCCGTTCATGGCCGCTTCGTTGTTGGACAGGGCCACACTAAATCCGAAGGGCATTCCCGTCAGGGGAAGCGGCGTTCCCGATCCGGTCATTCCAGTCATCGTATCCATGGCATGTTCTCCTTTTGATGTTTTGTCCGCGTTGTTTCGTTTTTCCATCGGCAGGAAAGGGAACGACGCGATCACCCTTCCCGCAAGGATTATCATGCACAATTATTCCAAAATTAGTCTTTTCTTTTGAGGATCTTCACAGCCCCAGAAAGCGCTCCGCCTCCTCCAGGCTCCGGTAGCCGTAGAGGCGCACGCTGTTCCCGATCGTGTCGTAGGCCAGATTCCGTCCCTCCATCGCATATTGGGCGATAAACTTTCCATATAATTCCAGCATTTTATCCGAGTAGGTGCTCACCTCCCCGCGCAGATAGGTCTCGTAGGACGTGTTGAACCGATTGTCCTCGTAGGTGTGGACGCTTCGGGCATTGTCCGCCAGACGCGGGTACTTTGCCGCAAACGTCTCCATCCATTCTACCTGCAGGGCCACCACCTGCTCGATGATCCGCTTCTTCTCCTCCGTGAGTTCCGGGAAATTGTCCTTGATCTTCTCGTATTCCTCCGGCGCGGTGCTCTCCATCATGCGCCCGTACTTCTCCGTGATCAGATTGTGTCCACGATAGTATTCCCGGTGAAAATCGTACAGATACTGCAGAAGCATTGTGCGGTTCCAGGTCAGATACTGGCTTTTGCGCATAATGGAAAAGGTGGGCCAGTCGTTCTGGCAGTCCGCGCGCCCTCCCTCGTTCTTCACCTTGTCAAACGCTTCAAACTCCAGCCGGGCGATCTCCTCCGCCAGCTCCTCATTCGTCCTGCGGGAAAAGGAAGCCTTCAGCAGAAGCTCCTCCGTGTGTTCCTCCAGATAGGACGCGATATCGCTGATCAGGCTCTCCTGGTACATCTCATAGGCAAGAAACTCCCCGATCTTCTCAAAGCGCTCCTCCGCGTCGTTTTCCGACACGCTTGTCAGAAGTTTCTCCAGCTCCGGCCCTCCCTTCAGGGAATGCAGACTGCGGCGCAGCCATTTGTCATGGGGCGGATACACCCCGGCGATATAGTGCTGCAGCCTCATGGCCTCCCGCAGACCGTCCGCCAGCATGATCCCCGCGGTCAGTCCGTCTCCCCGCTGCCGCATACGCCGGTAATTGTACTGTCCGGCCTGGGCAAAGCGGGCCGCCCCGTCCGCCAGCTTCAAATACCGGATCTCCTCCGGGTAGCCGCTTTGCAGCCGCTCCCGAAAAGCGGTGAAGATCCCCTCGTCGTCCCGAAAGACCTCCCCGTTTACCGCGGCCGCAAGGCCGGCGTCCGTCACCTGCCGCCAGTCGATCTCCTCATATGTCCCGGCCTGGAGCAGCCTCCGGTAAAAGCCGGATATGGTCATCACTCCACGGCGGCCCTGTCCTCTTTGGCTGCGCGTGCGCTTCTGCCCCTGAAATTCGTCCGGCAGCTCCTCGTAGGCCCGCGCCAGCTCCTCCCCGATCTGCTCATAGGTCTCATCCGTCACCCACAAACAGAATTCCGGGCCCCAGTCGTGGTCCCTGGAACAGGCGTCGTCATAGCCGAAGCAGTCGGAGCCTTCTCCCACCAGTCCCACGGCGATCCGGCCCGCGTACTCCCCAAAACGGCTCTCAATCATGGGCTTGCCGAAGGCTTCATAATACGCCCGGCAGAGCTCCAGGCCCCTGGACAGACCGGCCGTCTCCCCCTCGTCCTGGCCGGCTCCTGCCAGGCCGAACGCTCCGGACGCTTTTTCCCCGCCCTCTCCGGGCGCTGCTTCTCTGGCCGCCGCCTCGCTGGCCTCGGCATTTTCCTTCAGACGATCATAATAATGGTTCCGGCCAAGGTTTTCCTCCATCAGCCCCATCGCCTTCCGGAACAGCTCCCCGGCCCGGACAAATTCTTTTTTCTGATAATAATAGCTTCCCAGCGCGGAGAGCGCGGCACAGTAGTGCGCGTCGGCCACCCCCTGCTCCTCGAACAGCCGGATCGCCTGCTCTGCGTATTCATACGCCTCCTCCGGCTCTCCCAGCTGGATGCAGGTCCCCGCCAGATTGGCGCAGCTGACCGCCTCCTCAAACCGGGCGTCCTCCCTGGCGCGCACCACAGCCAGCGCCTTCAGGAGACATTCCTTCGCCCGGGCAAAGTCCCCCATCTCCTGATAGAGGAGACTGATATTGTTTTCCAGACTGGCCGACAGCATATCCTCCGGTGAAAGGACCTGTGCATAGATCTCCCGCACCTGCAGATAACAGTTCAGGGAATCCTCCAGCCGTCCTCCGGCCCGGTAGGCGTTGGCCACATTCATCAGCGTGGTGGCATAGGGGATCGTCCCCGCAAGCCCCATATCCTCCGCCAGGCGAATTGCCCGCTCTGCCACAAGGGACGCCTGTTCGGCCTGTCCGGTCTCCCGATAATATCCCAGCAGCTCGTTCAGAAGCTTTAAGAGGCTGACGCTGTCCTGCTCCTCCACCGCCACCGAGACGGCCTCCTGCAGCAGCCTCTCCGCCTCCGGCCCCCGGTGTTCCTCATACAATGTATCCACTCTCTGTAAGATCCCGCTGATATCCATGTGGCACCTCCCCTATTTTTTAAAAGACCAGCTGCACCAGCAGCATATAACAGACGGTCCCTCCCGCTATCGACAAAAGCATCTGGCGCTTCCACAGATGGAGCGCCGCCACCACCCCGATGGAGATGGCCTCCGGCAGTCCATGGCTCCCGGAAAAGAGACTGACGTTTTTCAGGCAGTAGATCACCAGCAGACCGAACACCGCGCCCGGCAGCACCTTCCCCAGATACCGGACATACCCGGGCGTGGGCTTATCCGCCGGGAAGATCAAAAAGGGCAGGAACCGGGTAAGCATCGTCCCCAGGACGATCACCCCGATCGTAAGAAGCCTCTGCGCAACCGTCATCCCGCGGCACCTCCCTCCTCCAGGGGCTTTTGTATCAGCGTCAGCACGCCCAGGATCCCGATCATCGCCGGGATGATAAAGTCATCCACCCCAAAGGCGATCCGGCAGAGCAGGGAGATCCCCAGCCCCAGAAGGGCGCTGACGTGGCTTGTATCCTTTAGCCACTGTTCCAGAAAGATCACCACGAACATGGCAGTCATCACAAAGTCAAGCCCCTCCGTGTCAAACCGAAGGAAGGAGCCGCAGATCCCTCCCAGAGTGGAGCCAAAAAACCAGTAGAACTGGTTGAGCAGGTTCACGAAAAACATAAACCACCCCCGGTCCACCCCTTCCGGGATCTCCGCGGTATAATTGATGGAAAAGCTCTCATCGCACATGCCAAAAATGAGATAGAATTTCTTCCATCCCATCCCCTTGTACCGATCCAGCATGGAGATCCCGTAGAATAAATGTCTGGCGTTGATCATCAGCGTCATGGTGAACGCCTGCAGCGGGTCAAAGGCACCCAGCAGCAGATTCACCGCCACAAACTCCATGGAGCCGGCAAAAATCGTGAGACTCATAAGCATCGGGTACCAAAAGGGAAAACCCGACACGTTCATATAGATCCCATAGGTCATCCCCAAAAACCAAAAGCCCGCAAAAATCGGGATCGTGTTGGGAAATGCCGCCGCAAACGCCTTTTTCAGCGTCCCCCGCTTCTCCCTCCACCGATAGGCCGCACGCCCGTATCCCGCCCGAACGATCGAATTATCCATGACAGTTCCTGCCCTCCATCGCGTGAACCAGCTCCACGATCAGCTCGTGCGCAGGGGTCTCCACGCCCAGTCGGCGCCCATTCTCCACCACCGCCCCGTTGATCACGGAAACCTCCGTCCTGCGCCCGGCCTTCAGATCCGCATAGACGCTGGTGTAGCCGCCGGGAGCGTTTTGCAGGTGCTTCCGGATCCTCTCGATCTGCTCCTCTGCCGAGAAGGGATAGCCGTCCGCGGAGGCCACCGCGCAGATCTCCCGGATCAGCTTCCGCGCCATGCTCCACGCGGCCTCATTCTCCGCCACATAGCCCTGGGGCATCTGCAGAATCCCGGACAGCACGCTGGAAGAGGCATTGATCATCAGCTTGTTCCAGATCATCCCCTTGACCTGACTGCTCAGCTCACAGGGAAATCCGCACTCCCGAAATGCCTCCGCCACCGGCGCAAAGCGCTCGGCATCTCCGGATACCGCCCCCACAAAGGTATCGCCCAGCCCGCTGTGGCACACGGACACCTCATCCAGCCGATAGCTGCCCTGATTGGTGGTTCCGATCAGGATCCGCTCTCTGGCAGCGTACTGTGAGAGCACCTGCTCGTGTCCCGCACCGTTCTGCAGCGTCATAAGCAGCGCCCCCGCATCCAGCAGATGGCGCACCGATTCCAGCGCGGCCCGGGAATCTCCCGCCTTCACGAAGAGAAGCACCAGATCCGCCTCCGTCACCTGTCCGGGTTCCGCCGTGGCATACGGATGAAAGATCCGCTCCGCGCCGTCCGCCTCCCGGATGCGCACGCCCTCCGTCCGGATGCGTTCCATCCGCTCCTGATTTCTTCCGATCAATGTCACCTCGTGCTTCTGTGACAGATAACCTCCAAACAAAAGCCCCATGGCGCCGGGGCCTGCCAATGCGATCTTCATACGGAAAACACTCCTCTCCAAACCGGTTTTATTATAACACCTACGTTTCCCGAAATCAATTTCTTCCTGGCGTCAACAAATTTTTTCTGCTACAATATTTCACATTCTCTTTTCTAACATTCGATATACGGTAGTTCCACTTACCCATTGGAATATAAAAAGCAAAAATATCATTCCCGTTACCCATGCTTCTACGCGAAACAAAGCAAGTACAAATGCTAACAGAATCAGGAAAATCGTCATAATCTGGTAAGTTACATGTCCCGCTTTCATTCGCAAATATTGCTTTCGTTCATCTATACTGTTAATGTGTGCTTCCTGCCTTCTCCTCTCGTATACGTCCTGTCGTTTGGGATTCTGCCAGTAGACGATACGAATTGTATTGACAATCGAACTAAAAGCAAGACCACATCCCATTGCAAAAAGCATGGCTGCGTAGTAGTCAATTTGTAGGATCAGCCCGCTGCCGATTAGAATAACCCCTATTGCAAATTGGATCATAAAAGGTTTCTTATCTTTCATTTTGCGTCCTCCTCGTAAATAAAGATTTCTTCGATACGCATTCCAAAGTATCTTGCAATTTTGAACGCCAACAAAATCGAAGGGTTATATCTTCCATTTTCCAAAGAACCTATTGTTTGTCGTGACACCTCTAATTCTGCCGCTAATTCTTCTTGCTTGATACCCCGCTCTTTTCGTAACTCCTCCAAGCGGTTTTTCATAAAGCCCTCCTTCCCATGGAAAGTATCCTTTCCATGGGATTATTATAGTAATACTGATTCGAAATGTCAAGTGTCCTTTCCATCAGAAACAGTTTCCCATCAAATACAATTTTCTCTATCCGTCTTGTAAAGTTTTCGCTTTGGACAAAAAAAGAGCGCATAGGCTTTGATGACGCTCTATACGCTCTGACGCTGTATTTCTGTTTTTCTGTATTTCTGTTTTTCTGTATTTCTGTTTTTCTGTAACTGTGGCAGATGTTTATCCCGCCATGGTTACGGTAAGCTAATCGTCGTTATCTTATAATCTCCGGAAGGCTCCTTATGAAACCACAGGATCCCATTTTCAACACATATTCCCTGATAGTTTGCAAACAGATACTTCGTAAACATATTCCCGATCTGCTCTTTAAAGTCCTGTTCCAATAACTCATCATATGCTTCCATCATCGCGGTTTCATTTTCGATCACCGTGTTATGATCCCCGTCACTAATTGATATGGGATAGGATATTAACTGAGCAAATGCTGCCTTATCCGCAACGGAATCCTTTATCAGTGCCGCAAAACGCTCTGCCTCCTCTGCCTCATATCCCAGCGCAGAATAATAATTTGTAATATCTTCACCTATCGGGAAAAAAGTATCCTGATTCAGCGTCAAAACAACATTGTTACCGGCAATCTGCCCAACCCCGCTTATGCTGATGATACCATTATCATCGGTATGGATGTCCATGTTAAAAGAATCACCGGCATCATTACTGAACGTAAACTCTGCAGAAGCTTCCCTTAGCTCTCCCTGAAAAAAATTTTCCGCGCCATCACGGGTTATGTACGCCGCTGATAAGTCATCCTCTGTTCTGGTAATGACCATCCGTACCTCGTCATCTCCACAATTTCCCATATAAATATTATGCTCGTTGTTCGGTATTCCCAGATCGACAAGCTCCATATCCTGCGAAGAGGTTTCCGGCTCCCAAACGGTGGCGTCATCCGCCGCCATCTGGCTTTCCGCTTCCGCACTCCTGTCCGCTTCCACATTCCTTTCCGCCTGGACCGTCGTCTGCAGCTCCTCCCGGATCCTTATCCCTGTTTCCTCTTCTGCAGCGTTGGAATTTCCACAGCCTGTTATCAGTAAAAAACAGGCGGTCATCGTAATAAACGCAATCTGTTTTTTCATATCGTCTCCTGAAAATGTTCTAATGTCCCATACAAAATCTCAAAATGCTTTCTCCGTAAATCGGACTGACTGGGCCATGTGCACAGCATCCTCTCTTGTAAAATACTCCTGATTCAAAAACAGTACATAATAGATTTCGCTGTTTTCTTTTCCCAGAAAAACATACCAGTAACGAGACTGCTCTGCATCGTTCTCCGTTCCCGGATGCTGCGACAGATATTCCTCCCACTCGGCAGGGGTGAACAGGTCAAATACATACTCTGTCAAAAGCGCCTGTACTGCACAGCCCTCCAGCATTTCCGGTTCGCCGAGCCGTTCCGTATGGTTCATCATCAAAGAAACATCTGTAAGCACCCCGTTTTCAAACAGAAGCATCTCGGATGCGGCTTCTCCTCTGCCGATACCTCCAGGACAATACCATGCCTCAGCAACACCTTCCCCATGAAGCGGCTCCTCCGCTTTTCCCTCTAACAGCCAGCCATCCAAAAATGTAAGGTCGCTTCGAAAGGTCCCCCAGGTAAAGTCGTTGGGCAGATTGCAGGTCAGATATTGCTCCATTCCGTAATCCCGCTGCAAAAATCCCGCCAGATCCTTTGTAACGGTAAACCGCTCGTCCACCTCGTAAAGCAGCACTGCATCCTGCGATTCTTTTTCCATCAACCGGATATTGTCGATCTCATTTTGGGCATGTCCATATTCCTCCGCCGTCTCAGGACGCCAGTAGGAAAGCTGCAATTCATAATTTCTGTCACGAACCGTCCCATTTTCAGATAGGTACGGATAAACAAGATCGCAGACATAAAGTCCCGTTAAGAAATCTTCCTGATCCGAAACCAGCTCCATATTCCCATATGCAAGAAATCCGTCCAGACCTTCTTCCTCCACTTTTAATGCCAGACCACCGTTTTCATACAATTCCAAAAGGGAAGCCATTGTCAGTTCTTTGGCAGCTTCATCCTCTGTTCCTGCTCCCTCATCAGGGTTTTCGGACGCTGCTTTTTCTTCTGTATCTGTCTGTCCGTCATTTTCCGGCATCTGACCCTCGATTTCAACAGGCGTTCCCACACTGTTTGAATTGCCGCACCCTGATACCATCAAAACAAATATCATTGGTAAGACAGCCGCTGAGCGCTTTTTCACTATTTCCCTCCCTCGTATCTAACTTATGTGTTTACTATTTTACCATAGCCATACTCCTTTTTCTTTTAAGATTTTATAAAATTTCCGGTCTATCCGTTTGTTGTATTATTCCAAAACAAAATCTTCGGATTTAAAATTGCTATAATACCTTCCTCTGACTGCTGTAAATTTCAAAACACAATAATCCGGATCCGTCACTCCCTCTTTATAATACATCGTGTCACCCTTTCGCCAGATTCTCTCTTTTGCCGCAGCCGTTTCTAATACCTCCATCGTTCCAATCAGGCTGACTCCTCTGAAAAAACGTTTGTCAATGAAATAAACTGAAGTATTCTTCCACAATTATCATTTATCCAACATTAAGCAGATTATGAATTACCCAAGGTTGAATTGTAACCATGACTATAAAGGTGTAAATGCCAAACAAAAACACTTCAACCATATCATTAACATTTTTAGATTGAAACTTTTTTCTCAAATCACCAGGTAAGACTTTAGATAGCAGATAATAAACTAAATATCCTGCGCATACCCCTGCCGTATTTGTAATAAGGTCATTTATATCTGTTGCACCCCATCCAAACATCTGAAAGATTTCAACCGATAAAGAAAACAGAAAGCCAGTTAATACAACAGCCTTTATAGGACAGTATTTTTTATACAGCATTGGCAGGAAAAACCCTAACGGAACAAAAAGAGCAACATTCAGTACAGTATCTATTGGTCCACTTATCATATCGAAAAACGGAACCAGAGATATTTTGGGGTGGAATGACATTTTACTTGTATAACCAATTCCTGTTACGGTCAAAATCCCGAAAAGATAATAATAAAATAAAAATACAGCGCAAATATGAAAAGCGCTTTGCTTTCTTTCCGTTTTTTTAAGATATAAGAAATAAAATATAAGAACCGGAACTATAAACACATACCCACTTATTGAGCGGACAAGAATATCTGAAATTGGTAACATATTTTTCTCTTCCTATTCTCAATTTTTAAATTTTTAAATTACTCAGTGTTATTATCTTACCATAAATGCCCGCATATCCTCATTAAAGTTTGTTTAAGATTTGTTTAAACTCTCCTTGCGTTAGGGGGCAATATAGATGCAATTGGCTGTGAGCTTAATACTAAACCTTCTATAAGCTATCAAATACTTCTACCCTGTTTTGAATTTTTGATTCAAGAATAAGATTTTATTTACCGTCACATCTTGCAAAACTTTGTCACTATGATAGAATATATGCGGGTGTTACCAAAACGGGTAGCGGTTCGCCTTTTGCCAAAATGAGTACATTTTGAGAACTTCCGGTATCGAAGGAGGGGATACATATGGAAAATAAAGGGAAAGGTAAGCACTATTGGTGTTCGGAATGATTTTGGAGCTTGTCGGTATTGTAGTGACGGTCATCAGTATCATCGTCACTGTGATCAGTATCCGGCAGACCAGAAAAAATAAGAGACATCAAAAAAGCAACCGCTCCGACCAAAGTTAGGTTGCTTTTTTGATAACCATATAACTGAGGCGAACCGTTGCTTTACGGTAACACCTTTTCTATAAATTATCTTAGCACTTATCAGCATTTCCGTCAACCATTATTTCACACGCGGAATCCGCCACAAGGAGAAATCCGAAGCGGAAAACGAAAGGCTGTCAGATCAGCAAATGTCCGCCCGGCAGATCAGCCTTGCGTATTTGTTTTCAGAATCCTCTGCGATCACAATATTTCCCTGCTGTATGTGATAGTCAATCCTTCTTGCATACCACCAGTCTCCCACACCCAGTTGGTAACAACCCAGAAGGTCGCCAAGGAGTCTTGCCTCTTTGATCGGTTTGCGGGTGATTTTTTTCCATAGCAGAAAATCATAAAAATCCTCCGGGACACCGACGACTCTGCCATTGATGACGGTCCTAAGCGGGCTGTTATCCTCAGCCAGTTCGCTCCACAGCGCGGCATACATCCGCACTTCTTCTCCGGTCAGCGTTTTTTCATAGGGCAGGAATACCGCAAATTCTTCCGCCGAAACTTCGCCCCAATTGCTGTAAGAAATAATGTTTTTCTTCCATGCAACGTACTCCGGCAGCTTTACCACATGAATCTCCGTTTCATATTTCAGCAGCATCTGGCACAGGCTGTAAAAGCCGCATCGGGAATAGGGAGCGTCGCTGTACCAGATCCGAATCGCTTCGCCATCCTCCAAAAACTGAATCAGCCGATGCAGTTCATTGACATAGACGTCTCCCACTTGTTTCAGTTCCTCTTCCCATTCAAGGCTTCTTCCGTACAGGTTCTGCGAAAACAGAGAATAGATCAGCTCTTTCCGGTATGAACTGTCTACCGGCATTTTCACATCACCGACGTCCAGCAGAAAGCCCAGGCATATCACTTCTTCCGCCGTTCCTTCCACCCAACCGGCAAAAGGTTTTTCCGGCGGCTTCTTTTTTCCCGCCATCCAAACAGAAGTCGGCCCATCTGCGCCGCCGATCACAACCGTATTCTTAGCGGCTTTCATGGAAGCCGCTTCACTCTCGCCGAATAATACCTCAATCATGCCCTTTCCCTCCAGAGAATCCCTATTTCCTATTGGCAGCATTTCTTTGAGTATATCAAAAATATCCCCGGCTTTCCATGTTTATTTCAAACCGATTTTATGCACCCACTTTTCAAGTCCGCCGTCACAGGAAGCAACATGGTCCCCATGGACAGCCAGTCCCTCTGTAAGCTTTGTTCCGGGACAAAGTGTCGCAATATCCCGCAGGGAATTCGAAAAACCGCTGCCGCCGTGTGAATCATTCTGTCCCGCATGAGAAAAGTACGCAATCAAAATCTTTTCCATAATGTCCTCCTATCTGACACGCAGAGCAAACTTTCCGCTTTTCAGCGCCGCGATCACGCCGCCGTCGATCAAAAGATCCGTTCCGGTGATAAAGCCGGCGTCCGGCCCCAGCAGGAATGCGCCAGCCGCCGCGATCTCGTCCGATGTCCCCGCACGACGCACAGCCGAGCAGTCGATCATATTCTGGTAGGTATTGCCCGGTGCATTGAACTCATCATAGGCAAGCGGCGTCACGATAATGCCGGGACTGATGGTATTGATCCTCGCGCCCCGGTCTGCCCATGTGGTGGCTGCCGCCGTGCGTACACGGAGCTGGTTTGCCCGTTTCGACACGATATAGGCGGCCCCCGGATTGGGAGTTTTGGATCCGTCCAGGCAGGGGAGCGAGGCAAGCTGATCCGTCGGCGTCATGGCAAGCGCTTCCTCATCCTCGGCAGTAAGCGCATGAGGCATATACCCCGTCTGGCTGGAAACAATCAATCCCGCGCCGCCCCTTGCCATCACTTCCCCAAAGGCGTCAATGGCATAGGAGGTGCCGATCAGGTCAAGCGCCAGGATATGTTCGGGGCTTGCCTGACTGGGGGATGCGCCCGCCGTATGGATATAATACATGACAGGGCCAAGCGCAGCCGCTTTCTTTGCAAACTCCCGAATCGACGTTTTATCACAGGCGTCCACGATCTGCGTTTCCACATCGTACCCGCTGTAGGTGAACTCATGGGATACCCGCTCCAGCGCCTTTTCGCTGATGTCGCCAAGCAAAATCTTTTTGCCCGCGGCAATCCGGCGGACAATGGCGCATCCCATACTTTCTGCCCCTAAAAGGACTACAACCTCTTTGTTTTCGTTACGGTCTAAAATCATATCGATTCCTCCATCATTTCTTCACACTGTTTCAAATGAGCCACAATCTTTCAAGTGCTGCACCAGCAGATCATTATACCACCTGCGCAGAAAAGGAAGCGCCGCGCAGCGGCATTTACTTTTCAAGCGGTGGATCACCAGTATAATGCACCGCGCAAGCGGTGATAAGCCGGTGAAACCGGCTGCGATTCTGCGTCAGCAGAATCATTATACCGCCAGCGCAGACCGGGAAGCGCTGCGAAGCAGCATTTACCGGGCAAGCAGTGGATCACCAGTATAATGTGCCGCGCAGCGGCATCATGGCTATGAAATAGCCATGAATTCTGCGTCAGCAGAATCATTATACCGCCTCCGCAACCATGCCTCCACACCATTTCCTCCAGAAAGAGGTTTATGCCACATTCCCTGCAAAAATGTGGTGTAATGCACACGAGTTGCTTTTTATACACAAATGAATTATAATAAAACAAATCTCTTTTTAGGGAGGAATCATGGCAAATACAGGAAAAGAGGATCTCCGCGTCATACGGACAAGGGAAGCCATCCGCAAAACATTTGAAGAGATGCTCTGTGAAATGGATTATGATAAAATCTCGATCAAAGAACTCAGCGAACGCGCAAGGATCAACCGCAAAACCTTTTATCTTCATTACAGCTCGCTGGATGACCTGCTGCGTGAACTGCAGAACGAAATGGCAAGCGATTTCATAAAACGCACGCAGGGACTTTCGCGCCCACAGGATATGGATAAGATCACAAGAGAATTCTTTTTAACCTGCGAGGAAGGCGGGCGGCTTTACGAAAGGCTTACGTGCAGCGGCAGTCTCCACTACATCAGCAGACGCATCACAAACGATATTATGAATGAAACATGGGGTGCAGACGGCAGGAAGGCGCAGACCAATCCCTATATTCAAAATATCCTAATGACCTTTGTCTCCCAAAGTACCATTGAAATCTATAAACAGTGGGTGGCCGACGGCAGAAAGATCCCCTTGGAGGAGATCATCGGGCTGACATCCAGGCTGGTCTGTAAAGGATTGGAAGATTGGGAGAAACGATAACTTGAATTTATAAGGAAAAAACAGATGAATTTAATCTCAAAAAAATTTAATGAATTATCCGCTGCGGAAATATACGAAATATTAAAAGCGAGAGCAGAAATATTTGTTATAGAACAAAATATTCATTATCAAGATATGGATAACATTGATTACAGCAGCTTACACTGTTTTTTTATGGAAGATCACAAGGTCACAGCGTATCTTCGGGCATTTTATCAAGATGACGCCAAAGACATTGTTAAAATTGGCAGAGTTTTGACTTTAAAGCATGGAAACGGTACCGGTAAAAATTTGATGGAACAAAGCCTGAAGGCGATCCAGGAAAAAATGAATTGCAAAAAAATATGTATGGACGCACAAAAATACGCCGCAGGGTTTTATGAAAAATTTGGTTTTAAAGTGGTTTCCAATGACTTTTTGGAAGAAGGGATCGTCCATGTAGCTATGGAATTGGAGGTTTGCGGTACTGCAGATATTCAATAAACCGTTTTACCGCCAGTGAAATGGTCTTTTTATTCCGGAACGCAAGCCCAATCCTGCGGTACGCCGGGACAGTAAGCTCCTTTGCGATGATCTTATAGGGCACTCTTTTCAGGATGAGCTGCGGCAGTATGCTGATGCCGAGTCCGCTCTCCACCATCGACATGATGGCATAATCGTCCCATGTAGTGAAACGAACCTTCGGCGTCAAATGATTTCTCGCAAATATCTCGGATATCTCCGCTTTTGCTCCCTTTTCCAGCAGCATGAACGGCTCGCTGCAGAGCGCCTCTACGGGAAATTTCTCACAATCCGCAAGCGGATGATCCTCCGGAATGACCGCCAGGAGCTCGTCCTGCTCCAAAAAGATCGTCTCCAGCTCCTTTTGTGTCGGCAGACGCAGGAAACCACAATCTACCCGCCCTTCCAGGATCCACTCCTCGATCTCTGTGTAGTCGCCGAGCAGCAGCTCATAATCCATGTTCGGATAATCCTTCTGAAATTCCCGGATGATATTGGGCAGCCAGTGTGTGGCCACGCTTGAAAAGGTGCCGATGCGGATCAGTCCCGACTGTAGGCCGTTCAGCTCGTCGATCTCCATCTGCAGCTTTTCAAATTCTGCAGCCAGACTCTTCGCATACGGCAGCAGCTTCATTCCGTCTGACGTCAGTCTCATCCCGCCTGAATTGCGCTCAAGAAGCGATACCCCCCATTCCTTCTCAAGGTCGCCAATCATCCTGCTGATGCTCGCCTGTGAGTAATTCAACAGCTCCGCCGCCTTTGTAAAGCTTCCGCATTCCGCCGTTTTAACGAAGGACAAATATTTCTGAAGGTTCATTTCCATGTCATTATTCGCTTTCCGAATGAAATTTATTTAATAAATTTGTTTTTTAGATTTACAACTCCATGATACAATAAAAAAAGTCCGGAAGCAAGACTATCCGGAAACTGTTTGGAGAGGTTTGCTCTGCTATGAAAAAGTCTTATCTAAAATATCTTGCGGGACTCCTGCTCTTCGGCTCAAACGGAGTCGTCGCAAGCTACATTCACCTGTCCAGCTGCGAGATCGTACTGCTGCGCTCGGTGCTGGGCGCCACCCTGCTGCTCGGCTTGTTCCTGGCTGCAGGAC
>CANPWJ010000012.1 GCA_947584035.1 uncultured Acetatifactor sp.
TAACTGAACTAAGCCGGTCTATGTTGGTCGAGCTGATTGACAGCATTTATGTGTATCAGGCAGAAGGCACCGGTAAGAATCGCAGGCAAAAAGTTGAAATTAACTATCGTTTTCTTGCGGGGTCTCAATGTGGTATTGCCTGGAGTGAAAGGGCGGATAAAGTAATTCTGCAATTCTCCGATAAATATAAGAGACGGCATTTTGATGCAGGGACAGGAGGGGAACGATGCAGATCGGCGGAGTCGGCAGCAATTACAACGGACATACACATCATGTCACCAGCTTTTCACATCCGCACGCGGCAGCGGAGCAGCATCCCCTGGGGAAGCTTCCCGGCTCCGCAAACGCCGCCGGCGCCTCCGGCGCCGAGACGGTGCGGGAAGAGAAATTCTCATTGACGGAATGGCTGGCGGATCCCTTCCGGAGTATCCGCAGGGTGGTGGGACGCATTTGGAACGGCAAAGATCAAAGCGGCGTCCCAGAAAGCGGCCCGGACGGCAGAGGGATCCCCGGCGGGGAAGCGGCTGCCTCCGGGATGTCGGGGGAACTGCTGTGGGAGGAGACGGGCAGCGGGAGTAGCCCTGCGGGCCATCCGGCAGATCCGCAGACGGCACAGGCGCAGTCCCTGTCCGCGTCCGGACAGCCGCACACTCCCCAGATCGCGGCGGCCGCCACCTCCATACGGCAGCAGGATATCTATGACAATCCGTACTTTTCGGCTGTCCGGGACACCGACGCCTCGTCCCGAAGGATCTGGCAGCGATGGAAGGTGAAGTTTCATTCGGTGACGGATTTTTTGGCCCGGCGGTTCTCCTTCTCCGGCAGCCATTCCTTTCAGGCGAAGAAAGAGCGGCCCCGGGAGGACCTGCGCAGAAGGAGCCGTTATCGCGGCACGGATCTGGAGGTGGACTGTGTGCTCACCGATGACAGTTATCTCTTGGACTCCTATGACCGCCAGGGCAATTACAGCAGACTTTCCACGCGGACCGGGGGAGGGAGCGCCGCCGGAAACAAAGGGGATTGACAGACGGGGGCGCTTGTGCTAATCTGACTTTAACTGAGGAAAGGCAACGACGAAGAGAGTACACTCTCCGGAACCTTACAGAGAACATTCCGGCTATTTGCCGCTGAGAGGAATGAGGGGAACAGAGTGGAACATGGCTTCCGAGCAGCGCACCGAGCCGCACGGTTCCCGGCAGGGGGCGGTTAGGCTGCGACAGGTTCCGCCTGTTATAGCGGACAGGGTTACTGACCCGGCGAGGTCCGTGCCGTGAGGTGCGGGCGAAGAGAAGTGGTAACACGGGCATACGGCTCGTCTTCTGTGGAGATACTATCCGTTAGTATGCTGCACGGAGGGCGGGCTTTTTTGGTTCGCTGCGCGCCACTCCAGGATCCTTAAAAAGAAAGAGAGGAATATCCCATGCAGAACAAAGGAAAATATTATCTGACCACCGCCATCGCGTACACCTCCGGGAAGCCGCATATCGGAAACAACTATGAGATCGTGCTGGCGGACAGCATCGCCAGGTTCAAGCGGAAGGAAGGCTATGATGTGTTCTTTCAGACCGGAACCGATGAGCACGGGCAGAAGATCGAGCTGAAGGCCCAGGAGGCCGGGGTCACTCCCAAGGAGTTTGTGGACGGGGTGGCCGGCACCATCCGGGGCCTCTGCGACCTTTTAAATATCTCCTACGACAAGTTTATCCGGACTACGGACGTGGAACATGAGCGGCAGGTGCAGAAGATCTTCCGGCGGCTCTACGAGCAGGGGGATATCTACAAGGGCTCCTACGAGGGCCTCTACTGTACGCCCTGCGAGTCCTTCTGGACGGAGTCCCAGCTGGTGGACGGCAAGTGCCCGGACTGCGGCCGGGAGGTGAAGCCGGCCAAGGAGGAAGCGTACTTTTTCCGCATGAGCAAGTACGCGGATAAGCTGATCCGGCACATCCAGGAGCATCCGGAATTTATTCAGCCCGTATCCCGCAAAAACGAGATGATGAATAACTTCCTGCTCCCCGGTCTGCAGGATCTGTGCGTGTCCCGCACTTCCTTCAAATGGGGGATCCCGGTGGATTTTGATGAGAAGCATGTGGTCTATGTGTGGCTGGATGCCCTGACCAACTATATCACGGGCATCGGGTACGACGCGGAGGGGGAGAGCTCCGAACAGTATCGAAAGCTCTGGCCGGCGGATCTGCATCTGATCGGCAAGGACATCATCCGCTTCCATACGATCTACTGGCCCATTTTCCTGATGGCGCTGGGGGAGCCCCTGCCCAGGCAGGTGTTTGGACACCCCTGGCTGTTGATGAGCGGCGGCAAGATGAGCAAATCCAAGGGAAATGTAATCTATGCGGATGACCTGGTGGATTTCTTCGGGGTGGACGCGGTGCGCTACTATGTGCTCCACGAGATGCCCTATGATAATGACGGGAATGTCACCTGGGAGCTGATCGCGGAGCGGCTGAATTCCGATCTGGCCAACACGCTGGGCAATCTGGTGAACCGCACTGTTTCCATGAGCAACAAATATTTTGGCGGCGTGGTGGCGGACCGGGGCGCGGAGGAGCCGATAGACGCCGATCTGAAGCGGACCGTTACCGGGGCCTATGCCCGGGTGGCGGAGAAGATGGAGACGCTGCGGGTGGCGGACGCGCTGACGGAGATCTTTGGCCTCTTCAAGCGCTGCAACAAGTACATCGACGAGACGGAGCCCTGGATCCTGGCCAAGGACGAGGCGAAGGCGGACCGTCTCTCCACCGTGCTGTACAATCTGGTGGAGAGCCTGGTCATCGGGGCGTCCCTGCTGGAGGCTTATATGCCGCAGACCGCGGAAAAGATCGTAAAACAGCTGAATACCTCCCTGCGGGATTTTGATCGGCTGGAGCAGTTCGGACTCTACGAGAGCGGCACCCGGGTGACGGACCAGCCCGAGATCCTGTTTGCCCGGCTGGATATGAAGGAGGTTCTGCGGCATGAGGAGGAGCTGGCCCAGGCCATGGCGGCGGCTTCCGAGGGAGAGGGCGCCGGGGAATCGGATGCCGGGGCGCAGACGCAGGTCGTGGATCTGGAGCCCAAGGAAGAGATCTCTTATGAGGATTTTGCCCGGATGCAGTTCCAGGTGGGAGAGATTATCCGGTGCGAGGCGGTGCCCAAGTCCCGGAAGCTGCTCTGCAGCCAGGTCCGCATCGGCAGTCAGGTGAAGCAGATCGTGTCCGGCATCAAGGCGTATTATTCTCCGGAGGAGATGGTGGGGAAAAAGGTCATGGTGCTGGTGAATCTGAAGCCGGCCACGCTGGCCGGTGTGCGGTCCGAGGGGATGATCCTGTGCGCGGAGGACGCGGAGGGCAATCTGGCGCTGGTAACGCCGGAGAAGGAAATGCCCGCCGGCGCGGAGATCTGTTGAGCCGCGGATGAAATTTTTGCGCAAAAAGGGTTAAATTTTCAGACGAAATAGTATATAATGAAATCATGCACCCGCCGGGTAGGGAGACAGAGAATGAAGAAGGAAGAGTTTTATTTTGATTCGCGGGACGGAGGCAGCAGACTCCACGCGGTGCGTTATCTGCCGGAGTCCGGGGACGTGCTGGGTGTGGTCCAGATCGTGCACGGCATGGCGGAGTATATCGAGCGGTACGAGGAGTTTGCGGCATTTCTGACCGGAAAGGGCTTCGTGGTCACCGGGGAGGATCACCTGGGGCATGGCAGGTCCCGGTCCGAGGGAAAGCCCCTGGGCTATTTCTGCAGACAGGATCCGGCCACGGTGGTGGTGCGAGATGTGCACCGCCTGAAGAAGATGACCCAGGAGCTCTATCCCGCTGTGCCCTATGTGATCCTGGGACACAGTATGGGCTCCTTTATCCTGCGCAATTATCTCTGCCGCTACGGGAGCGGGATCTCCGGCGCGGTGATCGTGGGAACCGGGATGCAGCCCGCCTGGCTGATCGGTCTCTCCCGGATCCTGGTGGCCGCGGAGCGTCTGCTTTTCGGCGGCCGACATGTGAGCAGGCTGATCGACCGGGGGGCCTTTGGCGGTTATAACCGAAGGATCGCAAACCCGCGCACTCCGGTGGACTGGCTCAGCCAGAACGAAGAGAACGTGGACCGATACGTGGCGGATCCGCTGTGCGGGTTCACCTTTACGGTGAACGGGTTCCAGACGCTGTTTGATCTGATCGCCCGCATCCAGAAACGGGAAAATCTGGAAAAGGTTCCCAAGGATCTGCCGCTTCTGTTTGTGTCCGGCGCGGAGGATCCGGTGGGGGAGTACGGCGCGGGCGTCCGCAGGGCGATCGCGTCCCTGGAGGCGGTGGGTCTGCGGCGTATCCAGTGGAAGCTGTATGAGGGGGACCGGCATGAGCTGCTGAATGAGACAGACCGGGCGCAGGTCTTTGAGGAGATCCACCGCTTTATCGTCAGTGAGGCGATGGGGCCCGTTTCGCGCCGCGCGGAGGGGTAGAGGTCGAAAATGTCGATGAATGTTGCGAAGATCCCATACGAGGTCAGATGGGCGAGGGCGGACGAGTGGAAGCCGGCTATGGTGATGATCTGGAAAACCTTTCTCAAATATGAGGGAAGCGATTACAGCCAGGAGGGGATCCGGAATTTTTTTGAATTTATCACGGACGACGGTCTTTACCGCTCCTTCCTGGAGGGACGGTACCAGATGATGGTAGCGCTGGACGACGGGCGCGTGATCGGCGCCGGCTCCCTGCGCAACAGCAACCATCTGTCGCTCCTGTTTGTGGACGAGGATTACCACCGCAGAGGGGTGGGGAGGACGATCATGGACTGTCTGTGCGATTATCTGAAGCGGGAGATGGGCGAGCGCTCCATGTCGCTGCAGGCGTCTCCCTACGCGGTTCATTTTTATCAAAAGCTGGGGTTTCATATCGTAAAGCCGGAGCAGGAGATCTCCGGTATTCGCGTGACGGCTATGGAGAAGCGTCTGCGGTAGGCGCAGACGGACAGGAAAGGAAGTTGTACCATGAAATTTTTTGATTACGACGGGCCGCTGATCCGGTTCCTGAACAGGATGGCGGATCTGATGTGGCTCAATATCTTGGCGATGCTCTGCTGTATTCCCATCGTGACGATCGGGGCGTCCTTCACCGCGCTGCACTATGTGGCGTTAAAGATCGTGCGGGATGAGGAGGGCTATATCACCCGGGGCTTTTTTAAGTCCTTCCGGCAGAATTTCTTCCAGTCCACGGTGCTGTGGGTGATCCTGCTGATGGTGTTCGCGGCGCTGGGGATGGATTACTATCTGATCGTGCGGCAGGGAATGGAGGTGGGAAGCGTGCACCGCTCCCTGATCGTGGCGCTGGGCGTGCTGATCCTGTTTACGGCGGTCATGGTCTTTCCCATGCAGGCCCGCTTCTCCAACCCGATCCGGGTCACGATCAAAAACGCCTTTATCGTAGCGGTGCTCCAGTTCCCCAAGACTTTTTTGATGCTCCTGCTCCTGGCGGTTCCGGTGGTGGTCTGTCTCCTCTCCTGGAGGCTGTTCCCCCTAGTCTTTCTGTTCGGGCTCTCCGTGCCGGCGGTGCTGTCCGCGATGCTTTACAACAAGAGCTTTCTGCGCATGGAGGCGCAGTTTATGGAGGCCAATCCGCAGGAGGAGACGGAGGATCCCGACCGGATCTTCCGCGACGGACCGGAGGAGCCGGACGGGACGATCCCGGAGGCGCAGCATGACACGGCGGGGAGATTAGGATGAAGAATTGGGTCAGGAATTTTCATATACAGGAGATCCTGTGTCTGGCGGTTATGGTGGTGATCGCGATCGCGATGCTGAGCCGTTTCACCGATCAGAACAGGACCGAGCTGCAGAAGCTGGTGGAGAAGAACGTCCTGCAGGACGCGGAGACCTGCAGCGCCCGGGTGACGGCCGTTATGGATCAGGTGACGGGAGCCGTGACGGTGGCGGACCGGGTGCTGGAAAGCAGCTGGCAGATGAATGAGGAGACGATCGATCAGATGCTCACGGTCATACCGGAGTCCTGTGAATCCTATCTGGCGGTGTACTGCAAGCTGGACGGCACGGCCAGGACCAGCGGCGGTGAAGAGCTGGATCTGAAGGAATCCGGCTATTTTTCCAAGCTGCAGGGTTCCCAGCCCTATTTCCTCTACGTGGAGGACGACGGCGTGACAGGCAGCGAGGCGATCCTGTACGTGCATCCGGTGATCCGCACCCAGGCCAAGCGCGGGTATCTGCTGGCCTTCCTGTCAAAGGAATTCCCCCTGGCGGCCATCCAGGGGACGGTCTATGAGGAGAGGGCCTTTTTCACCATCACCGACTGGAACGGCAAGCTTCACACGACCTTCGGCGACACGGAGGGAACGAAATTTCTGGTGGATGATTTCTGGGCCAATCTGCGCTCCTACATAGCCGAGGGAGAGGATTGGAAGCAGGCGGAGCTTCTGCTCAACACGGACAGGGTCGGCAGCATCCGTGTGGACGCGGACGGGGAGAAGCGGCTGATCTGCGTGGCGCCCATGGAGGGTACCGCCTGGTATTTTGTGATGGGGCTGGAGGAAAGCTATGTGGACGGGCTGGTGGAGAACGTGTGGAACGACAACGGCCGCTTCCAGATCTGGATCTGCGTCGTCCTGCTGGCGATCCTGGGAGTCATGGTGCTCTTCAGCGCCAGGAACCGCCAGCGCAGCGAGAAGGAGAGCCGCCAGCTTGAGAACAAGGCTGACACGGACCTTCTCACCGGGCTGAACAACAAGATCGCCACCGAGCGCAAGATCACGGAATATATGCAGAACAACAAAAACAGCCAGGCCATGATGGTCGTGCTGGATGTGGACAACTTTAAAAAGATCAACGACACCATGGGACATGGATTTGGCGATGAGGTCCTGCGCAACCTTGGCTTCCGCCTGGCATCCCTGTTTCGGACCACCGACATCCTGGGACGGTTGGGAGGCGACGAGTTCGTCCTGCTGCTCAAGGACATCCAGCGGGAGGAGGACATCCAGAAGGAGGCCAGGAAGCTGGAGGATTTCTTCCATCAGTTCGAGGTGGGGGAGCATGTGAAATACTCCGTGACCGCCAGCCTGGGAGCGGCGGTCTTTCCCCGGGACGCGGACACCTTTGAGGGGATGTACAAGGCTGCCGACGCCGCCCTGTACACGGCAAAGCGCCGGGGTAAAAACCAGCTCGCCTTCTACGAGAAGAACGGAAAGAAAGAACCGGAAAAGCAATAGCGGCAGGTTTGTGGAAACTGCTGAATCAGCTCGGTTTTTTTCGTCAAATTGTCGAGCATTTATGAAAAAAAAGAGGTTTATAAGCAATTCATACAATCTGAGTCAAAATCTTTGTGAAATAGTGGTATAGCGCAAATTTCACTTTTTCGCTATACTGATTTCAGTATCAAACGAAATCTTTTTACGTGAAAGGAGTTAACTCTAATGGCAAGTTTATCTTTGAAGAACATCTGCAAGGTATACCCCAATGGTTTCGAGGCCGTTAAGGACTTCAACCTGGAGATTGCGGATCAGGAATTCATCATCTTCGTAGGACCTTCCGGATGCGGTAAGTCTACCACCCTTCGTATGATCGCAGGTCTGGAGGACATCTCCTCCGGTGAGCTGCGGATCGGCGACAGACTGGTGAACGATGTGGAGCCTAAGGACAGAGATATCGCAATGGTATTCCAGAACTACGCTCTGTATCCTCATATGTCCGTGTATGACAACATGGCATTCGGCCTGAAGCTGAGAAAGGTTCCCAAGGATGAGATCGACAAGATGGTTAAGGAAGCCGCAAAGATCCTGGATCTGACCAAGCTGCTTGACCGTAAGCCGAAGGCTCTGTCCGGTGGTCAGAGACAGCGTGTGGCTATGGGCCGTGCAATCGTCCGCAGCCCGAAGGTGTTCCTGATGGATGAGCCTCTGTCCAACCTGGACGCTAAGCTGCGTGTGCAGATGAGAATTGAGATCGCTAAGCTGCATCAGAGACTGGGCACCACCATCATCTACGTTACCCATGACCAGACCGAGGCTATGACCCTGGGCGACCGGATCGTCGTTATGAAGGACGGCGTGGTTCAGCAGGTAGATACCCCTCAGAATCTGTATGAGAAGCCTCAGAACCTGTTCGTAGCAGGATTCATGGGATCTCCTCAGATGAACTTCCTGGATGCTACCGTGAAGGTGAGCGGTGACGTTGCCAGCCTGGAGATCGCAGGTCATTCCTTCCCGCTTCCCGCTGCAAAGTCCAAGAAGCTGATCGACGGCGGCTACAACGGAAAGGTAGTTACCTTCGGTATCCGTCCCGAGGATGTATACGATTCACCTGCCTTCATCGAGTCCTCTCCTCAGAGTGTATTCGAGTCCAGCGTAAAGGTATACGAGCTGTTGGGCGCAGAGGTTTATCTGTACTTTGACCTCGACGAGTTCCCGATGACCGCAAGAGTGGATTCCCGCACCGGCGCAAGACCTGGCGACACCATCAAGTTTGCTCTGGATGTTGACAAGATTCACGTATTTGACAAGGAGACGGAGCAGGTTATCACCAACTAGTCCCTGTTTTCTTTAAAACCTTGTTTTCATCAAAAAAGGAGTGCCTTAAACGGCGCTCCTTTTTTTGCTTGCGGAGAAATTTAAAATGGGATATGATGGTAATTGAGCGGACGTGCGATCCGGGAAGAGAAAGGGAGAAATTATGATTTCCAGTCAGATTATTCAGACCAGCCTTGATGAGCTGAAGGCAATTACCAAAGTGGATCTGGGGGTTTACGATCTATCCGGCGGCGTGGTGGCGACCACCATGGAGCGGGCGGAGATATCGGCCGACCTGATCCGGAGCTTTGCCAGTTCCCCGGCGGACAGCCAGGTGATCGGGGCGCGGCATCTGCTCAAGATTCTGGAGGACGGGGAGCTTTTGTATATCCTGGTGGCCGAAGGGATGGGGGACGACGCCTACATGATCGGCAAGGTGGCGGTGTGCCAGTTGCAGAACTTGGTGATCGCCTACAAGGAGCGCCTGGACAAGAATCATTTCTTTCAGAATCTTCTGCTGGACAATCTGCTTCTGGTGGATATTTATAATCGGGCCAGGAAGCTGCACATTGAGGCGGTGCTCCCCAGGGCGGTGTACCTGATCGAGACCAGGATGGAGCGGGACGGCATTGTCACGGAGCTTTTAAAGGGTATGTTTTCCTCTCAGGCGGGGGATTACGTCACCTCTGTGGACGAGAGCAGCGTTATCCTGGTAAAGGCGCTGGATAAGGATGCCTCGGCGGAGGCTCTGCAGTCCGTGGCGGAGACGATCGTGGCGCTGCTGAATACGGAGGCGCTTTTGAATGTCAAGGTGTCCTACGGGACGGTGGTGCCGGAGCTGAAGGATGTCTCCAAGTCCTACAAGGAGGCGAAGATGGCGCTGGATGTGGGAAAGATTTTCTACGCCGAGAAAAATGTGATCGCCTACAGTATGCTGGGCATCGGGCGGCTGATCTACCAGCTCCCGGTGAACCTGTGCAAGCTCTTTATCAAGGAGATCTTCGGGGACGAGCTGCCCGGCGAGTTGGACGAGGAGACGCTCAATACCCTGAATAAATTTTTTGAAAACAACCTGAATGTGTCCGAGACCTCCCGGCAGCTGTTTGTGCACCGAAACACGCTGGTATACCGTATCGAGAAGATTCAGAAGGCCACGGGGCTGGATCTGCGCAACTTCGATGAGGCGCTGACCTTTAAGATTGCCCTGATGGTGGTCAATTATGTGAAATATTTGGAGAACCGCGACTGACGCGGATGGCATATTGGAGACAACCCCCGAATATACTTGTATAGAAGTCAGGCAGAATGACTGACGCCACAGGGATTCGGGGGGCTTTTTTATGGTTTATGACAGAAGGATCAAGTATCTGGAATATCTGGAAAACGGAGAGCGGGTGCGGGGTGCCGGTTTTGTGAAGGCGGAGCGGAGAGGGACGCTCTGCCGGATGCGGATCTGCGTAAAAGGCATCCGCGGGGCGGAGGGCTTTACAAGGCCGGTGGTGATCCGCGCGGACAAGCAGGAGGGCATCCTGGGCCAGATCCGGATGGAGGGAGGAAGCGGGGACACGGGGGAGCTTTGTCTGGACAGCCGGAGCCTGGGACAGAGCGGCATCGCTTACGAAGCCCTGACGGAAATACGGATCCTGCTGGCGCCGGGGAAGGAAATCTGCTGCAGGTGGCAGGAGGCATCCAGGCCGTCCGGAGAAAGGGCAAGAGAGAGCAACGCCCTCCGCCCGGCAGAGGAGCTGCCGCCTGTGTCGCGAACCATCGAGCGGTCCGCGGAGCTGACGGAGGGGCCTTTGCCTGTGTCGCGAATCAGCAAGCGGTCCATGGAGCCGATGGAGGAGTTGCCGCCTGTGTCGCGAACCAGCAAGCGGCCCGCGGAGCCGACGGAGGAGCTGCCGCCTGTGTCGCGAACCAGCGAGCGGCCCATGGAGCCCAAGGAGCCGGCGGAGGAGCTGCCGCCTGTGTCACGAACCGGAGAACGGCCCGCGGAGCCGGTAGAGGAGCTGCCGCCTGTGTCGCGAATCGGAGAGCGGCCCGCGGAGCCGGCAGAGAAAAAGCCGCAGGAGTCCGTCGAACTGACCGCTGCCGTCGCGGAACCGTCCCGGCAGCGACTTCCCCTGGACGACAAGTGGAAACAGCTCTCCGCCATCTATCCGCACATCATGCCCTTTGAGGATGAGCGGGAATATCTCTCCCTGGGGCCGGGGGACTTTGTCCTCTTTCCCAGCCGCTATTACCGGGCGGTCAACAACAGCTTCCTGCTCCACGGTTACCACAATTACCAGCATTTGATCCTGGCCAGGGTGGAGAGCCGCGGGGAGATCCGCTACTATGTGGGAGTGCCCGGGAACTTTTATGAAAAGGAGAAGCAGGTAGCCCTGATGTTTGGCTTTGAGAGCTTTGAGTGCAGACAGGAGCCCGCCCGGTCGGGAGATTTCGGCTATTATATGATGCGGGTGGAGCTGTAGGTTTACAGGCCGGAGCCGTCAAATTCCGGGATAAAGCTTTCTTCGGCGGTGCCGCCCTCCTGATAATAGCCGTTTTCGATCCCGATGCGCTCCGCAAAGCGCAGCACCCGCCCGTATTCCTCTTGGGTGACCTGGCGGTTCAGCTCGGGGAAGGCCGCCGTCTGCGGCATAGGCGTGTATTGGCTCATAATACTGACATAAATGTCATTTCCATAGGACTCGTGGAGGTAGCGTAGCACCTTCTTGGAGTCCTTTGTATTGCCCGGAAGGACCAGGTGGCGCACGATGACGCCGCGCTTCATCAGGCCGTCAGACTCGTCAAAGACCGGGCGGCCCGTCTGTCGGAACATTTCCGCCAGGGCGGCAGAAGCCTTCTCAAAATAATCCGCCGCGTGGGAGAAGCGCTCTCCCAGCTCCGGAGAAACATATTTCATGTCTGGGAGGTAGATATCCACCAGACCCTCCAGCAGCTTCAGGGTCTCCAGTTCCTCGTATCCCCCGGTATTGTACACGATGGGCAGGGTGAGGCCCTGCGATTTGGCCAGCTCCAGGGCAAGGCAGAGCTGCGGTACGAAGTGGGCGGCGGTGACCAGGTTGATGTTGTGGGCGCCCTGCCCCTGCAGCTCCAGAAAGATCTGTGCCAGCCGCGGGACGGACAGGCTTTTGCCCGCTTCGCCCTGGGCGAGACGGTAGTTCTGGCAAAAGACGCAGCGCAGTCCGCAGCCGGAGAAAAAGACGGCGCCGGAGCCTCTTTTTCCGGACAGGCAGGGCTCCTCCCAGTGGTGCAGGGCTGCCCGCGCGGCGGTGAGCTCCGCCGTCTGCCCGCAGCGGCCTGTCTGCCCCTCCAGGCGGTTTGCATGGCATCTGCGCGGGCAGAGGGTGCAGTCGCGCATCCTTGCGTCCACGAAATTCTGATCAAAATGAGGTTGACTGAGGGTATCTCTTTCCATCGCTGTCCTGTGAGCCGCTCCCTTGCGGCAGTTTTGAAAAAGCGCTTCCGCCGGGTGCTTCGGAAGTCCCGCCGGGAGGCCATGAAAAACCGCACATGCCGGGCTGCATCCACGGCTCCACCCGGCGTCCTTGCGGCACATGAAACCTTCTGCTTAGTGCTGCTTTGTTCCCAACCTGACACGGTTCGCAGACGTTCATTGCGCAAGACCGAATTTCACCGCCGCGGACACAGGATCCCGGACAATGTACGGCTTTATTAGTGTATCGGTTTTTCATGGATTTGTCAAGAAATTTTCCTTTTCATTTTGAAGGGTGTATGCTATACTGAACTTAAATCAGGAATCATTCTTATTTATAGGAGGAAGATATGGACAAGAACGCTTTTCGCCAGCTGAGTTATGGGGTCTACGTGGTCAGCACCTGGGACAAGGGCCGGGCTACCGGCTGTACCGCCAACAGCGCGATGCAGATCACGTCGGATCCGGCTACCGTCGCGGTGAGCATCAACCACGACAATTACACCAACCAGTGTATCCGGGAGACCGGAAAGTTTGCAGTCTCCGTCCTGGGAGAGCATTCCGATCCCGGGATCATCGGGACCTTCGGTTTCCGGAGCGGAAGGGATCAGAATAAATTTGACGGGGTGGAGCAGGTGGTGAAGGGATATCTGCCGGTGGTGGCGGACGCCTGTGCCTATATCGTGTGCGAAGTCATCGACCGGATGGAGACCTCCTCCCACACCGTGTTCCTGGGCCGGGTGACGGACGCCGGCATACTGAAGAAGGACGAGCCCATGACCTACGCCTATTATCATAATGTGATCAAGGGCAAGAGCCCGAAGAATGCGCCCACCTACATCGCGGAGGAGAGCGCTGCGGCGGAGGGGGCAGCGGGGAGCACAGCGGCGGCTTCTTCCGGGAGGTATGTGTGCAGCGTGTGCGGCTATGTGTACGAGGGGGACGTTCCCTTTGAGGAGCTTCCGGAGGATTACCGCTGTCCTGTGTGCAAACAGCCGAAATCCGCGTTTGTGGAAGGATAACGCCCCTTGACTTTTCAAAACGGGGGGGTAAAATAGAGACGGTGAAGAAACGTCACTTATGAGATACGAATGAGGAGGAAATCGAGATGAGTGAAGAAGTACAAAACGATCAGCAGCAGAATGGAGAGGTATCCGGTTATCAGGATCCCCTTGCCGCGCAGAACGGCGAGAAGCCCGCTAAGAAGTCGGGAGGCGCAGCCGCGGTAGTCTCCATGGTCGCGGCAATCGTGGTCGTGCGGCTGTTCGGTGTTTTGGGAGGATTGATCTGTTTCGCGGGATTTTGGGCGGTGTATGCGGTTGCAAAGAGCAAGCTGCCGCTTGCCGCAAGAATCGTCCTGTGCGTTTTTCTGACGTTAGTGTTTTTGGCCCTGATGGTTGTGTTTATTCTGGTGGCCGCTACACTGACGGATTGAGCGGGTGCGCGGGATGAAGTGTTTTCGTAAGCTGTTAAAGGGGCTTGCCGGCAACGCGGCGTTCATCGCGGTGCTGTTGCTGCTGGCGCTGGGCCTGGGCTGTTATTTGGCGGCGGACTCCATGGAACGGCTCATCGTGACGACGCTGCTCTATATGGTATTCCTGGTGATGATCCTGCTGGGAGTGGGTGTCTACGCGTTTGTGGTGGCGACTGCTTATGAGAGGGCACAGCGGAAGCTGCGGTCCATCCCCGGTTTTTCCCAGGAGCGGTTTGAGCGGGAGACGGCGCGATCCCCGCAGATCCGCCGGGTGCTCTTAAGCAGCGACGCGATCTGCTACGCGGACGGCGGCTATCTGGTGAAGGTGATCCCGCTGACGGATATTCTATGGGTCTATCAGGAGGAGGGGCAGGGCCGCGCGAACGATCTGCGGATCTTCACAAGGGATCGGCAGAAGCACCATATCTCTATTGTGGCGGAGGGGAAAGGGAAGGAGAGAGCGGCCCGTTCCGAGCCCGCGCTCCGCTATGTGCTCCGCCTGATTGCCCGCAAGAATCCCAATGCCATTATCGGGTACAGCGCGGAGACGGAGAAGCTGTACCGGAAGGATTTCGCGCGGCTGCTGGCGGGGGCCGGCGGAAAAGAGATTCCTGACAGCGCGCAGCTGGAGGAGGAGTACCTGCAGAACGATTATTACCGACAGGATTTTCAATGAGAAAAAGACGGCGCGGAGCCCATGCTTAGGGCTTTTCGCCGTCTTTCTGCGTTTCCTTCTCCCGGCGGTTGCGTTCCCTGAGCTCGGTGAAAAACCGCTTCAGCAGGTCGCTGCAGTCTTTTTCCAGGACGCCCCGGGTCACAGAGACCTGGTGGTTAAAGGAGGGATGCTCCAGAATGTTTAAAATGGAGCCGGCACATCCGGCCTTTGGATTGGGACATCCCAGGACGACCTCCGGGATGCGCGCCTGGACGATGGCTCCGGCGCACATCTGGCAGGGCTCAAGGGTCACATAAAGCGTACAGTCCTCCAGACGCCAGTCGCCGATCTGTCTGCTGGCCTTGCGGATGGCGGTGATCTCCGCGTGGGAGAGCGTGTTTTTATCCGTGTTGCGGCGATTGTAGCCCCGACCGATGATCCTGCCCTCGTGGACAATGACGCATCCGATGGGCACTTCGCCCAGGGCGTACGCTTTCCGCGCCTGCCGGAGCGCCTCCCTCATATATTTTTCCTGAATGGATGGAATCGGTGCCATGGAACGACCTCGCTGAATAGAATAGGGAGGGGATCATCCCTCATATCCGATCATCAGTCCTTCCTTCTCGGCGTAGAAGCTGCAGAGAGCGGTACAGGGCATAATGACAACGTCCGCTTTCGGATAGGTCTGATGGATGGTGTCGGAAAGGCTCTGTGCGATCTGGGGGTTAAAACAGTGGGCCAGCCGAACCTTCCCTCCCCGGTAGCCGTGCTGCTTCATCTCCTCCCAGATGCGGCTGACGGACTGGGATTCGCCGCGGCACTTGTGGAGCTGCTCCAGCGTCCCTTCGTCGCTGGCCTTGCCGATGACCCGGATCCCCAGGACTCCCGCGATCTTGGCCACAGCGGGATTGACCCGGCCGTTTCTGGCCAGATTGTCCAGATGCTTCAGGGCGAAGATCAGATGGGTGTGCCGGCAATACGTCCGAAGCTCGTATTCGATCGCCTCGAACGACTGGCCGAAGGCCAGAAGCTCCTCCATTTTTTCGATGATCAGCGCCAGCTCCGGGCCGGCGGACAAGGAATCGACGATCAGCACCCGGGCGCCCGGGTGGGAGGCCTCGTACTCCTGCTTGGCCTGCATGGCGGAGGCGTAGCTGCCGGACAGGCTGCTGGTGATGGTGACGCCCAGGATCAGCTCCGCGTCTCCAAAGGCTTCCAGCCAGTCGTGGACGTTGGGGCAGGAGGTGCCGGACGTTCCTTTATAGCCCTGCAGATAGGACACCATCTCCGCGATATCGGTCCCCTTTACATCCGAAAATTCCCGCTCGGACGTGATGATCTTCAGGGGCACACTTGTGAAATCGATTCCTTCCCGCTCATAGATATTGGAGGAGGAATCCGCTACAATTTTACATTTCATACGGCAACACCTCGCTTGTGATTCCTTTACACGTAGTTTCAAAAACTACATTTACGGTGTTATTATATACAGATTTCACGGGCATGTCAAGACGAAAATCCGTGGAAGGCAAAGTTTCGGCATTTGTCATCCCGGCACACAGTTTGGCTTGTGAAAAAAGGAATATTATGGTACAATGATCCTGGTCTTTGTATGAATCTGGCAGCAGGCGGCAAGAATGAAGATAGCGCCAAACAGCAATGCTTTTGAAAGGATAGGTTGAAACCATGAATCTGGAGCAACAATTAAATGACATCACCAAAAAACTCTACGGCAGGGAGATCGCGTCCTGCACGGATGCCCAGCTCTACGGCGGCGTCCTGCAGCTGACCCGCCAGCGCATGATGCAGACGCCCGTCATCACCGGGCCGAAGAAGGTATACTATATTTCCATGGAGTTTTTGATCGGCAAGCTGCTGTCCAACAACCTGATCAATCTGGGGATCTATGAGGAGCTGAGCAGCGTTTTGGAAGCACACGGCAGACATCTTTCGGACATCGAGGAGGTGGAGCCGGAGCCCTCTCTGGGAAACGGCGGCCTGGGACGTCTGGCGGCCTGCTTTTTGGATTCCATCGCCACCCTGGGGCTGCCCGGCGACGGGATCGGCCTGAACTATCACTTTGGCCTGTTTAAGCAGGTGTTCCGCAACCGTCTGCAAAAGGCGGAAAAGAACGAGTGGATCGAAAAGGATTCCTGGCTGTATGACACGGGTATCTCCTTCGAGGTGGCATTCGGCGACCGGAAGGTTACCTCCGTGCTTTACGACATGGATGTGGTCGGCTACCAGAACGGCATCAACCGGCTGCATCTGTTCGATATCCAGTCTGTGGATGAGAGCCTGGTGAAGAAGGGGATCCTCTTTGATAAGGAAGCGATCGAGAAGAACCTGACGCTTTTCCTGTATCCGGACGATTCCGACAAGGCGGGCAATCTGCTGCGCATCTATCAGGAGTATTTTATGGTGAGCAACGGGGCCCAGCTGATCCTGAAGGAGCAGAAGGAGCAGGGGAATGATCTGCACCGGCTCTATGAGCACGCGGCGATCCAGATCAACGACACGCACCCTACGCTGGTGATCCCCGAGCTGATCCGTCTCCTGACGGAGAAGGAGGGCTTCTCCATGGACGAGGCCATCGATGTGGTCAGCCGGACCTGCGCGTACACGAACCACACAATCCTGGCGGAGGCGCTGGAGACCTGGCCCCTGGAATATATCGAGACGGTGGTGCCCCAGCTGGTTCCCATCATTCAGGAGCTGAGCGACCGGATCGCGGAGCAGTATTCCGATGAGGCCGTGCAGATCATCGACAAGGACGACCGGGTGCATATGGCGCACATTGATATCCATTACGGCTACAGTGTCAACGGCGTGGCCGCCATCCACACGGATATCCTGAAGGAGACGGAGCTGAACCATTTCTATAAGCTGTACCCGGAGAAATTCAACAACAAGACAAACGGCATCACCTTCCGCCGCTGGCTGCTCTCCTGCAACCGGGAGCTGGCTTCCTTCCTCACCGAGACCATCGGGGACGGCTACAAGAAGGATGCCGCCCAGCTGGAGCAGCTCCTCACAAGGATAGAGGACCCGGAGGTCCTGGACCGCCTGGCAGAGATCAAGATGGCGAAAAAGAGAGAGCTGGCCGCCTATATCCAGGAGAAGGAGGGGATCCTTCTGGATGTGGATTCGATCTTTGACATCCAGATCAAGCGCCTCCATGAGTACAAGCGCCAGCAGATGAACGCGCTCTATATCATCCATAAATATCTCGAGATCAAGGGAGGGAAAAAGCCGGTGCGGCCCATGACCTTTATCTTTGGCGCCAAGGCGGCCCCTGCTTATGTGATCGCGCAGGATATCATCCACCTGATCCTGGTGCTCTCCGAGATCGTCAACAACGATCCCCAGGTAAGCCCCTATATGAAGGTGGTGATGGTGGAGAATTACAATGTGAGCTACGCGGAGAAGCTGATTCCCGCCTGCGACATCTCCGAGCAGATTTCCCTGGCCTCCAAGGAGGCCTCCGGTACCGGCAACATGAAGTTCATGCTGAACGGAGCGGTGACGCTGGGAACCAGCGACGGGGCCAATGTGGAGATCCACGAGCTGGTAGGCGACGACAATATCTATATCTTTGGCGAGAAGAGCGACAAGGTGATCCGTCATTACGCCAAGATGGATTATGTGTCGAAGGATTACTATGACAAGAGCCCCGTGATCCGGGAGGCCGTGGACTTCATTGTCAGCAAAGAGGCCCTGAAGGTGGGGCATAAGCAAAATCTGGAGCGGCTTTACAAGGAGCTCCTGAACAAGGACTGGTTTATGACGCTGCTTGACCTGGAGGATTATATCCGCGTGAAGGATCAGGCGTTTGCGGATTACGAGGATCAGGAAACGTGGAAACGCAAGATGCTGGTAAACATCGCCAAGGCCGGATTTTTCTCCTCCGACCGGACGATCGCGGAGTACAACCGGGACATCTGGAAGCTGAGATAGCAGGATAAGGAATACTACATGGCAGTCAAAAGAAAATTTATAAGTACACGTTTGTTAAAGGAAGGAATGAAGATCGATCAATCCATTCTGGATTCTACGGGGCGCTCCCTGATCGAAAAGGGAGCGTTCCTGGACGATTTTCAGATCGACTACCTTCAGGGGAAGGGCGTCGGCGGCGTATATATCCAGGAGGGAGAACCGGATCCGGATGAGGTGGAGCTGCAGATCCCGCAGTACACCCGGGAGCTGATCGAAAAAAGCCGGGTGGAGGACCGGGCCAAGGTCAAGCTGTCGGAGAGCGTCCGAAAGCGCGTGGGCGAGGGGATCCAATTTCTCTACAACAATACGGAGTCGGAAAATTTTTCGGAGACCACCAACCATGTGGCCGACGAGCTGATGAAAACGATCGTGGACAACGACGCCGTGGCGGTGGACATCGGTATGCTGAAGGTCAGTGACGAGTACACATTCAAGCACAGCGTGGATGTGGCCACCATGGCCATGGTCATCGGCAAAAAGCACGGACTCAGCGACCGGGAGATCCATGAGCTGGGGATCGCCGGGCTGCTCCATGACGTGGGAAAGTCCAAGATCCCCAACGAGGTGCTGAACAAGCCGGCGAAGCTGACGGACGAGGAGTTCGCGCTGATGAAGCAGCATACGCTGTTTGGCTTTGAGATTCTGAAGAAAAGAAACGAGTTTTCCGACGGGATCATGCGCGGCGTGCTGCAGCACCATGAAAAGACCAACGGGAAGGGGTATCCGCTGGGCGTGGGCGAGGAAAAGATCCATCTCTATGCCAAGATCATCTCCGTGGCGGACGTCTATGACGCGCTGGTGACGGAGCGGCCCTACAAGAAAGGGTTTCCCAAGAGCGTGGCCATCGAGATGATCATGGCCATGACGGGGGAGCTGGATTTTGAAGCGATGAAAAGCTTTTTGAGCAGCGTGATCCTCTATCCGGTGGACAGCATTGTAACTTTGTCCAACGGGGAAATGGCGAAGGTCATTGAGAACAATTCGGAAAACGCGCTGCGCCCTAAAGTTGTGGGGCTTAAGTCCGGCAAGATATACGATCTGGCCAATGACGTGAAATGTGCCAGTCTGCTCATACAACAGTAGGATGTTGTGCGGGATTAGTCCATTGAAAAAGGCGTCCGCCCCAGGGGATATTTCCCCGGGACGGGCGCCCTTTTTTTCGTTTTGCGTTTCGGAGCGTTTACTCTACATCCTGCAGCGCGGCGAAATCCTCCTCGCCGGTGCGGACCTTTACCACCTTATCTACGCTGTAGACAAAGATCTTGCCGTCTCCGATATGTCCGGTGTAAAGCGCCTTCTTGGCAGCGGCGATCACGGTGTCTACCGGGATCTTGCTGACCACAACCTCCACCTTCACCTTAGGCAGCAGCGTTGCGTCCATCTCGACTCCGCGGTACATTTCTCCGGCGCCCTTCTGGATGCCGCAGCCCATGACCTGCGTCACCGTCATGCCGGTCACGCCCAGGTCGTTCATGGCCTTCTTCAGGTGGTCGTACCGGGAGAGCTTGGCGATGATCGACACCTTGTAAATGCCGGAAGCGGAAGGAACGGGGGCTGTCGCCACAGGCACTGCCGCGTCTCTCTTGACCTGGGAGGCCGCGTCATAGTCGCTGATACCCAGGTCGGTATTTTCGTTGACATCCATGGTCATGGTGTTGGACACATCCATGATGGAGAATCCGGAGTATGCGGACGCCAGGCCGTGCTCGGTAGCGTCCAGGCCGATGATCTCCTCCTCCTCGGAAACGCGGAGGCCGAACAGGGCCTTGATTACCAGGAAGGTGATGGTAATGGTGACAGCCGTCCAGACTATGGTAGCGCCCATGCCAAGAAGCTGGATCCCCAGCTGGCGGAAGCCGCCGCCGTAGAAGAGCCCCTCTCCGGCAATCTGGTTTGCGCCGCCGGCCACGCCTCTTGCAAAGGCGGGAGCGGTCTCCGTGGCGAACAGGCCGACTGCGATGGTACCCCAGATACCGTTCAGGCAGTGAACCGCCACCGCGCC
>CANPWJ010000013.1 GCA_947584035.1 uncultured Acetatifactor sp.
CACTGAACAGGGTGGTAAATACATCCGATTTCACCTCCCGGTTGGAGATCTCGTTTGTCTTGTCCTCTGTCATAGGCAGATTCCTCCTGTGAATGTTGTTTGATCGTCTTAGAAAAATGCCGCGGAACCGCGTGAAAATGTAGAAACCCTGACTTTCTAAAAGGGTTGCTGTTCAGAAGATATTCCAAATGATAACTTCTTTTCGGGTAAATGTCAATAGGAACGGTATCATTTTCGCTGATTTTTTTGCTCATTAGGCGCGACTGCATATTTTCATATTTGTGATAATGTATTATAATATAAAAATATAAACTATAACCCCTGACCATTTTCTTACAAAGGAGGACAACCATGAAGCTTGCTGAAAAACTTACTTTTTTACGCGACAACAAAGAGGTCTTTCAAAAGGAGCTGGCATCCTACCTGAAGGTTTCCACCGGAACCATCTCCAACTACGAAAAAGGAATCCATGAACCGGATCTGGATACCCTCTGCAGACTGGCCGATTTCTATGACGTCTCCACCGATTATCTGCTGGGCCGGACTTCCGTACCGTTTCCCAGAAGGCAGGGCGCAGCTTCCGACCGCCTGGAAGAATTGCTTCTGGATCTGTCCGGGCTCTCGGACGACAATCTCCGGATCCTCAAGCTTTTTACCAAATTCCTGCTCCGCTATGAGCTCCGCGCTCTGCCCAAAAGAACCCCCAAAAAGGTTGTGTGAAAAAAAAATGTATGCTAAGATATGTAAAAGGAAAGAGATGGGAAAAGCGGGCGATCTGCTGGAGATTTACAGAGGTGTGTGCACATGAAAATTTTATTCTTGACAAATATCCCCTCCCCCTACCGGGTCCGTTTTTTTAACGAGCTGGGGAAACACTGTGAACTCACCGTTTTATTTGAAACCGATTCCTCCACCGAGCGGGATGCCAGCTGGAAGGAACACTCCTTTCAAAACTTTGAGGGGATCCTCCTGCCGGGAAAGCGGACCGGCATGGATACCGCCTTTTGTCCTTCCGTGGTGCGATATCTCAGGCGCGGCCGCTATGACTATGTGATCGTCACGGTGCTGGCGTCTCTGACCGGGCTTTTAGCCGTCACATGGCTTAAACTGCTCCAAATCCCCTATCTCTACGAGGGCGACGGCGGCATCCCCAAAAATACCAGGGGGCTAAAGGCCGCTCTCAAACAATATGTGATCGGCTCCGCCAAACTCTGCTTCAGCACCTCCGCTCAATTCGACCGCTATTGTATAGCCTATGGAGCTTCCCCGGAGAGGATCCGGCGATATCCATTCACATCCGTCTGCGCCGGGGATATCCTGGAGGAAGTCCCTTCCCAAGAGCAGAAGGCCGCTCTACGCAGACAGCTTGGAATCCGCGAGGAGCACTTCATCCTGTCGGTGGGACGCATCCTCCCCCTAAAGGGATATGACATTCTTCTAAACGCCTTTGCCGAAAGAAGGGAGCCTTCCTGGGGCCTATACATTATCGGCGGACGCATCCGGGAAGAATTTCAGCAGATCGTCACCGAAAAGCAGCTTGACCAGGTACATTTTATCGATTTCCAGCTTCCGGAAAAGCTGCGGCAATATTACATGGCTTCAGATTTCTTCGTGCTGCCGACCCGCTATGACCCCTGGGGGCTGGTCGTCAACGAGGCCATGGCTTCGGGCCTTCCGGTCATCACCACCTATGCCTGTGGAGCCGGCACAGAAATGGTTCTGCCGGGAGAAAACGGCTTCCTCTATGAAGCGGAGGACACACAGGAGCTCTCACGCCTCCTGTCCTCCCTGATGAAGGCCCCTCTGGACCGTCAGCGGATGGGGGCCGCAGCCCTGCAGACCGCCCAAAAATATACCATTGAAGAAATGTCGGAAGCACACCTCCGTGTGCTGGCCAAAGAATAAAAGCCACGCAAGGGGACACCTACATGCAGCGTACAAAGCGTTCTCTGGTCAATGTGACCATGTCTGTCGTCACCAACTTCATCATCCTGTTTACGGCCTTTGCCGTTCAAAAAACGCTCGTCCATACGATGGGCGGTGAGTACAACGGCCTGAACGGCCTGTTCAGCAGCATTATTTCCATGATGTCGCTGGCCGACCTGGGACTTGGCACCGCCATTATCTACCACATGTATCGGCCTGTGGCAGACCAAAATTACGAGCGGATCAATTCCCTGCTGCGCTTTTACCGAACATGTTATATTGCCATTTCCGGCGTCATCCTGGTGATCGGCATCACGGTCTCCTTTTTCCTGCCGATGCTGGTAGGAGAAACCTCCATTCACGACAATATTTACCTGATCTTCGCCCTGTTTTTAGCAGACTGCCTCTGCTCTTACTTTTTGGCCTATAAGCGCTCTCTGCTGTACGCCAGCCAGATGAATTATATTGCGGATCTCGTGTACTTTGCAGTATACCTTCTTCAAAATGCGGCTCAGATCTTTGTGCTGATCGCCTTTCACAATTTTATCCTGTTCCTGATCGTAAAAAGTCTGGGAAAGTGTGCCTCCAATCTGATCCTGTCCCTCTACATTGGCCGGAAGTTCCCCTACACCCGGCAGAAGGATACTGCCCCTCTGGATTCAGAGACCAGGCAGGATATCTTCCGCAAAGTGAAGGGACTGCTCTTCCATAAACTGGGCAAGCTATGTGTAACCGGAAGTGACAGTCTTGTCATTACAGGAGTGCTGGGGCTTGGCATGATGAATCTGTACGCCAACTATCATCTGATCATCGGCGGAATTACCAGCCTCCTGAACAAGATCTTCGAAACCCTGACCAACAGCGTAGGCGATTTCCTGCTGGACAGTCAGCCCGCCCGGCGGCTGGAAGTCTATCGGAAGATCGATTTTATCAACTTCTGGTTTTTCGGGTGCGTTTCCGCCGGAATGTATGCGGTACTGCAGCCGCTCATGCTGTTGTGGATGGGAAAGGAATTTCTGTTTGACAAGGCCGTCATATGGATCCTGGTCATCAACTTTTACTTAGAGGGAATGCGCGCCTCTGTCACTACCTTTAAGGAGGCCGCCGGCATTTTCCACGAGGATCGGCGGATTCCCCTTGTAGAAGCGTTGGTCAATCTGGTCCTCTCCATCCTCCTGGCAAGGCGGATGGGCATTTCCGGCGTCTTTCTGGGAACGATCCTCAGCACCGGCGTGGTGTACTTTTACAGTTATCCCAAATATGTCTGCAAACCTCTTTTTCACATGACCTGCAGACAGTATATCGGACAGACCCTGAAGCATCTGGCTCTTCTGCTGATCATCCTGGGAATAACCGAATGTTTTATCCGCCCCATGGAGCTGTGGAATCCCTGGCTGCGCTTTTTCGCCGCCGGCATGACCTCCGTCATTCTCTTTCACATAGTTTTCTTTGTTTTCTATGGAAAAAGCACGGAAATGCACTATTATATACAGCTCTTTCGCACAAAGCTTCAACAAAAATAGGAGGAAACATATGCTGCAGCTCAGAAAAAAACTCGCTCCGTATCAGGAGCGGTTCTACTTCGTTTTTATCTTGCTAATGGGAGGACTGGTGTCCGCCGGCTTCACTTCCAATCACAGGACCTACCAGATCCTCTTTGTCGTCGCCGCCTTGTTTTTACTGCTAAAGATAGCTGTCACCGATTTTACGAAACGAGAGCTTCTCTGTATGGCCGTCGTTGCCCTGCTCATTGGAGCAGATCTGCTTCGCAACGGTGAAAAGACACTGCTCCTCACGATCATGGGAATTTTTGGCATCAAAAATGTTTCCCTGGAAAAGGTCCTTCGGTATTCGCTTTGGACCAAGGTGGTCCTGACCGTCGGGAAGCTCCTGCTGGTCGTGACGGGGATCGCGGAAAATCGTCTTGTCACGCTGCCCAAAAATGGTGTTTCCGTAGAATTATACTGTTATGGATATTACCAACCAAACATCGCCTTCGCCAATCTCTTTCTGATACTTACCCTGGCGATTCTGGTATATCGGGATCGGCTGAAATGGTACATGTATGCCGTTTTCTCCGCAATCATGCTGGCCGCCTATTGGGTTTTCATGTGCCGTACCGGCCTCGTGGTATGGGTGCTCCTGCTGCTCATGGTTTCGGGATATCATCTGTCCCGCCGTTGGAAGCTGGAAAAAATATACCTGTCCCTCATCTCCGCGCTCCCGCTGATACTGGCCATCCTAACCTTCCTCCTGCCTCTGCTTTCCCTGCACAACGCGGCCGTCAGAACTTTCCTAAACCATTATCTGACCGGGCGGATCGATCACATTCTCCGTTTTTGGGATCAGCGCAGGAACCTGATCCTGGGTCACATTCCGCGGGAGCCCTTTGACAGTATGTATTTTCATACGCTATATAATTACGGCTGGATCGTCTTTTTGATCCTGCTCCTGGCCTATTGGGGCGCTATGTGGTATGGCGTGCAGAAGGGAAAACATTATGAGGTAATGATCCTGGGGATCATGGCCGTTTATGGCTTTATGGAGCTCTATCCGCTGAGCGTGGCATGGAATCTGCCTCTCCTCTTCCTGTCCTGGCCCCTCTTTGAAGCCAAAGAAAAAGGGGCGGCTCTCACCGCAGAACCGACCCCATAACCTCTATATACTGCCCCACGACGCGCGGAAGCTCATATTGTTCAAAGGCTTCCACGCGCTCCGGCAGCTCCTGCGCTTTTGCCATCTGCCGCAGCCACTCCTCCACATCATAGGGCTTCTCAACGTAGACCGCCTTTCCCTGGGTCACCTCCCACAGGCAGGATTCCTTTGTCATCACCACCCGTTTACCCTTGCGCATCGCCTCAATGGGCGGCATCCCAAAGCCCTCAAAGACACTGGGAAAAAGGAACAGGCTGCAGTTCTCATAAAGGCAGTCCCTCTCCTCATTAGTGACAAAGCCCGTGACGATCACAGTGTCGCGGATATTCAGCCGCTCCAGCGTATCTTCAAATTCCGTTTGCCTTCCTCCCACGCCGCTCAAAACCAATTTTTCCGTCCGGCCCTGCGCCTTCAGAGCTGCCATGACCTTTAGGATCGTATTTAAATTCTTGTGCGGCAGCATGGAGCTCACACAGTAATAATAATGCCCTCTTTTCACCCCATATTTTGTTTCTATCTCTGCCGCCGCCCCACCGGAAGTTTCCGTGACAATGGGATTGTAGATCGTTATTGCTTTTTCCGCCACAAAAGGAAATCGGGCCGTCAGATCCTTCCTGCAATAATCGGATATTGTGACCACCTTTGCCGATGTCTTGCAGGTATATTTCCAGGAACGCTTCAAAAACATTCTTCGAATTCTGGAAAAGTATTGCGGATAATGTAGGGCCTGTAAATCATGGATCACACTGACATAAGGTATCCTGCTGCGCGAAAGCGGTTTGCTGTAGACCGGAATAAACATGACATCTACCGCCTCCTTAACTGCATACCGATCCAGATACCGGTTCTCCCACAAAATACGCCCCGGCACTCCGGCGCATAACACCGGGCAAATGACCAGTTCCATATTCGCAGAATTCTCATACTTCCGAAAACTGTCCGCATTGTCCTTTGCCACAAACAAAAGGTATCTGTTTTCTCCGTCATAGGCTGCAAAGCCATCCAGCAGATTCCGCGCGACGGATTCCGTTCCGCCGCAGATCCCCGGCCTGACCCACAATAAATCCATTCCGACGCGCATACGGTCCTCTCCTTCCCCTACATGATATCCGGCGTCCACTCGATATCCACGTCGCCGCCTTCGTTCCCGGAGTCTCCGCCGCCGTTATCCTGGCCTCCTCCATTGTCCTGTCCGCCGCCGTTGTCGCCGCCATCATCGTCGTCATCATCGTCATCGTCCTGGGGCGGCTCCGCAGGGGCGCTGGGTGCCGGCGTGGACGGGGGGGGCTGGATTCGGAGCAGCCGGCGTGCTCGGCTTCGGAGTGGATGGCGTGCTCGGCTTGGGAGTTGACGCGGGAGCGCTCGGCTTTTCCGGCTCAATGCTGCCGATCCCCTGCCGGATACCGCTTGGAGCCGCTCCTTCCTCCTCCCCTTCCGGGGTCTGTTCCGCTTCCTCCAGGATCTGCCGTCTCTGCTCACTGTAACCATAGAAGGGATCTTCCTTCTGATATTGGCGCACCGTCCCCAGCGTTTTCCAGGAACCATCCACCCAATACTGCAGCTCCCCGTCGTAAATACGGATCTGCGGTGCCTCCTCCGGAACCGCCGTCTGTGCTCCCTCACCCAATTCCGCCGTCTCCGGCTCCTCGTCCACCACGGTATAAACGGAAAATTCCGGATAGGCGGCAATCTCCATGGTCGCGGCTCCGAAGGTGTAGTTTTCCGCCTCCGCAGGATCCGACACCCCCGCGAAGAGACAGTTTTCGCCGTTTTCATCATACGCGTACACCACACAGGACGCGTAATCGCTTCCCTTTACAAGGGCGGAAAGATTGGCAGCGGAAGGCTGCTTTACCGTGGTTTGTCCGGCTTCGTCAAAGGCGCCCGTATAGGCGGTATATTCCCATTGTTCCCGATTATTCCACAGATCGTACACCGCCCCGTCTCCGTTGCCCAGATGAATCTCCTCCCGGTATTCCCCGGTGAGAACGCTGTCCTTCATAGTGCCCTGTTTCTTCTGGATATCTCCGCTTTTCCCGTCGATGTTCCAGAGGACAAAGTCCCCACCATAGGCCCCGCCCTGCAGATCTGCGGAAAACACCTGCAGCGTATCCTCCGCGTAGCAGAGCTCGGTGATGCGGCCCTCCGCATTATACCAGACCTGGGAAAAGGGCTGTCCCTCCCGATACCCCACCTGTATGGCAAGGACAGTCTCCTCCTTCTGCTGCAGGAAATAATTGCGCACGCCCTCACCCATCTTGGGCATCATGGTCTCAAACCACGCTTCGCTGGAGATCAGCTGAATACTCTGCCCAAAGAATTCTTCCAGCCCCAAATTTAGGAGCATCGTCCGGGCCTCCTCCTGAATGTCCGCACTTTCCTCCTCCAGGTTGACTGCCACCGTCTGCAGCTTTTCAAAGCTCTGGGCATCTCCGTACAGCCGGAAGCTCTGCTCCAACAGATCCCGCTGTCTGCGGATCAGCCCGGCCTCCTCATACAGATCGGCCAGTGCCTGATAGTCCTCCTGCTGGAACTCTCCGCTCTGATAGTTTGCCTCATATTCCTGAATGGCCGCTGCCGTCCCGGAGAGAGCCGTCTGCGTCTCCTCTGTCCCGGGCGTCTGGACGGCGCCGTCGTTTTCTCCTTCCGCCCTCCAGGCGAACTGCTCCGCGCTGCATCCGGTCAGCAGAAATGCCGCCAGGGTACAGGCTGCTATAGCGTATATCCCGATTTTTTTCATCTCTTGTCCCGCTCCTTCTCTCTGTCTACTGTGCGTCCCGGATCAAATTTTTTAAGAAAGCTTCCGGCTCCGAACCGGAGGGATAGGTGCCCATCTGCAGCACCTGTTCCGCCAGCGAATAGATACTCCGCGCCATCACCGGACCATAGACCACCGTCTGTACGCCGTTCTTCTCCAAAATCGCGTAGCCGCGGAACGCATACTCCACCTTATACTGGCTGGGCGGCAGCCCGACCAGGACGGAGGTAAAACGGTAACGGTTGTCCACCGTCTCATAGATCTTATCCTCCAGGACTCCGCTCCCGTTGACCCCGTAAGACATGCCGCTCAGGACCTTCTCCCCGCCCAGCACCATGGGGTAGGAGGATCGGTTCGCATTGTTCATTACCAGCGTGCCGTATTCCTTCAGCGTATAACCGTTCACTCCACCGGAGGTCAGCTGCTTTCTCAGCTCGGCGGATATCCCGGTCTTATAACGGATCCCCGCCTTGCCGGTGATCCGGATGGAGAACCCGTGATAGGTCAGCAGATCTGTCATCTGGGGCTGGGCCGTCACGGCGTAGGCCCCGTTCTTGTATTCCAGTGTCCACAGGTACATCCCCACCGGAGCGCCGCTTTCATTATAGCGGTAGACCACCGCGCTCCTCCTGCCGGAATCCGGCGCCGTGACGATCTGTCTGCCGTTTCGGCTGACCGCGCCGTATGCCACACCGTCCAGATAGACGGTGGAGTCATATCCCGCCGGGATTTGCAGCACCACGTTGTTGGAAGCGGTGGGCTTGGGACAGGCTGTCCCGGGCATGTTCTGGAACACGGGGATCTTGAATACAAAGGTGTTTTCCAAAGAGCTGGCAGACTGATACAGCTGCAGGATCTTGCTGCCCTCCGTGGTGGGTGCCATAATGTTCTGCATGTACTGATGCGTGTACAGCGGATTCCCTGCCTGGGGATTCACGTTGAATTTTTGCAGATACAGGGTGTCCTGTCCCTTTTTGATGTAGTTGGCGGAAATCACCTCCGCGCCGCCCAGAATGGAATAATACGCCCCCTTCCAGTCGTGATCCCGCGCATACTTTAAACCGTTCTCGATCACCTGCTTCGGGGTGGTGCCGCTGGCTCCCACATTAAAATAATTGTAATACCCCTCGTACCCCGGATAATTCCCGGAGATCAGATCCGACGTCCCCTGCCCCTGCTCCTGATAGACCCGGGCGGCCAGGTGGAAGGGACTCACCTGATACTTCTCATCGGCGCCGATCGCCCAGAAGATATGCGCGAACGTCATATTCGTCCCCGGAGCATTCTGGGAGCTGTTCATAAAGGTATTGTCTAGGAAGCTCTTGACCGCCTCCTCCGTGTGATAGGTCGCATTATAGGTCAACAGCTCAAACTGGAAGATCCCTTCCTGGGTTAGACTGTTGCGGGGATCCATATAATACTCCAGGATGGGCCTGGAGGCATAGTACCAGGTCCCCGTGTCGTAAAGCCCCTCCTTCGTACAGTCGGGCTGATTCTTATAGATCAGGCTCTTTCCCCCGCCGATCTCGTTGTCGATCACGGTGCTCCAATTCAGGCCCGTATTCATCGGTACAAACATCCACTTGGGATGCTGCTCCTTCAGCTTCACCAGCGCCGCCTGGTAGCTGGCCGGAAACTGGTTGATGTCCCCGTATGGCGTAGGGCCGTTGGCGATCGTCATGGGAACCGCTTCCATGGGATTCATGCCATAGCTGCTCTCCCACTCCAGGAAGCGTTCGTCCGAACAGGCAAGGTTCGCCCTGGGAATGTAGCCCTGGTATTCCGCGTCCCCCCAGTACAGGCTCACCCGGCACCAGGCCTGGTACTCCTCATTGATGACCACATCCTCGATATAAACCGTCTGTCCGCTGGGCACCGTGAGCACCGTCCCGCTCTCATAGGAGGCATCCTCCCGCACCGGATAATCGTCGCTCAGATACACCAGCGCCATGACCGGACGCTGCGCCGTGATTTCCTGCAGGGCCGCCCGCGCCTCCTGCTGCCGTGCTTCCTCCTCCGCCGTAAACGCATGGGCCTTCAGCGCGAACGGCTCCGGTCCCCCGCAGACAAGAAGCAGCACCAGCGCACACAGGAGGCACTCGATTTTCTTTCCGTGTTTTCGCAAAACCATCTTTCTGTATCCCTCACCTTATCCGTCGTATCCCGATCCGGCAAAACTACCCTGTCTGGGATCATTATAGCATACTTCTCCGGCCTTTCCCCTGACAATATCTGTTACCCCAATATCGGTTGCCCAATATCTATCACCCCAATATCGGTCACCCCAATATCGGTCACCCCAAAAGCAGCTTGGCCGCCTCGATGGCAATACACTCCAGCAGATACCATCTGCTGTAGCCGTTGATGCGGTAGCAGTAGCGATAGCGGTCCCGAATCCTTCCCAGCGCTTCCTTCACATTCTTCCGATTGCTGGCACCTCCCATTTCAAAGTTGGCCAGCACCCGGTCCACGGTCACGATCCTTCTCCCCTGCCGCTTCATCCGCAGAAAAAAGCCATAATCGTCATGGATCCCCAGCTCCCGGAACGGGTACTCCTTGTACAGCTCTGCCCGGACGAACATCGTGGGATGGTTCCAGTCGCGGGAGGTCTCAAAACTGCGCAGCCTGGCCTTTTTGACAAAGCTGCTGCCGTCCGTCCGATGCAGACGGATGTTGGCAAACAGCAGATCACATTTCTCCCGCCCAAAAGTATCCAAAGCCGTCTCCACCGCCTCCGGCTCATACCAGTCGCCGCTGTTCAATATCCCCAGGATCTCTCCCTGGGCCAGCCGGATCCCCTTGTTCATGGCGTCGTAGATCCCCCTGTCCGGTTCGCTGAAGATCCGGAGCACCGCTCCCTTCTGCCCGAAAGCCTCCCGGTAACGCTCCGCCGTCTCCACCGTCCGGTCGCTGCTCTTTCCGTCGATGATGAGATATTCCAGCTCCGCCCCGCCTTCCAGGACGGTCTGCCCCAGGACGGATTCCATGGTGCGCCCGATGGAGCTCTCGCAGTTATAAGCCACTGTGATAATGCTAACCTTCATAAATCCTACCTATGCTCTCCTCCAGAGAGTAGATCCGATAACCGTCAATCTCCCGGACGCTCAAGGACTGGTCGATACTCAGGGAGCCAAACGCCTTGGCCGCCATTCCGCCGGCCTTTCCGGGCATCCGCCCCGCCAGCCATACCAGAGGGTTTAGGATCCTCCACAGCCGGATCCTCCTGCCTCCCGCGGCCGCGATCAGCCGCACCATCTGCGCGGTGGAAGCGTACTCCGCGTTCTGCGGAAAGAAGATCCCGCCCTGTCCGCTCTCCGCCAAAAGCCGCAGAAACTCCGCCAGATTCTCAATATACAGCACGCTTCGCTCGTTGGCGATCGATGGGAACGCCACCAGCCTTTCGGCCAGCTTCACAAGCAGCGGAAAATTCCCCCTGCTTCCCCGGCCGTAGATCATGGGGGCCCGCACAATCGCCACCGAAAAACCGTTTCCTGCCAGTCCGGACAGCATCCGCTCCGCCTGGAGCTTGCTGTCCCCGTAAAAATTGGCGGGAGCCGGAAGGGTCTGCTCCGAGATCCGCTTTTTCTTTCCCGGCGGCGCGCTGTCGCCGTATACGATCACGCTGCTCATATAGACGAACTGCCGGACACCGGACGCCCTGGCCTTCTTAGCCGCCTGCACCGCCAGATCCCGGTTGACTTTATAATACCGCTCCTTCGTCTCCTCCGACGCCCTGCCCACATCCGCATGGGCGATCCCCGCCACATGGAAAACGGAGTCATAGTCCTTCCATTCGGCCGTTTCCCAGCCCGCTTCCCGAAGCGACTGCATCGTCACACGGTAACGCTCCTCCCCGTGCTCCGCGTTGTATCCTTCCAGCCAGCGCCGGACATTTTCTCCCACATAACTATGGACGCCAGTGATCAAGATTTGTTTCACGCTCCGGCCCATCCTTTCCCTTCCGCGCCAGGTACCGCGTCCTGCCTCATCCGCGTTTCCTTTCGTCCTTTGCGGACAGCGCGCCGGTGCCGCCCTCCACGACACCCTCTCCCCTCAGAACACTCAAAAAGGTCCCAAAAAAGCATCGGCAGTCCATCCCAAATCCCATGCGCTTCACATATTCGCCGTCCAGCTTTGCCTTTGCCGCAATCTCCAGCTCGTCTCTCCCGTTGATCTGCGCCCATCCGGTCAGACCCGGTCTCACGTCATTGGCGCCATATTTCTCCCGCTCCGCGATCAGATCCTCCTGATTCCAGAGAGCGGGACGGGGGCCTACCACGGCCATATCGCCCTTTAAGATATTGAGCAACTGGGGCAGTTCATCCAGGCTTGTCCTGCGCAGGAATTTTCCGGTCCGGGTGATATACCGATCCGGATCCTGCAGAAGATGCGTCGGCATGTCCCTGGGTGTATCGGTGCGCATGGTGCGGAATTTCAAAATAAAAAAGTACGTCCTGTGGATGCCTACCCGCTTCTGCCGAAACAGGACAGGCCCCGGGGAATCCAGCTTGATGGCCACGATCAGCGCGAGAAACACGGGGGACAGCAGCAGCAGGCCGCACAGCGCCATCATAAAATCCAACAGCCGCTTGACAGAAAGGTACATGGAACCTCCTCCTTCACTCGTAATGGTATGTGGGCACGATCTCACGGATCACCTCCCGCACATCGCCCTCCTCATTCCGGGATACCTCCCGCAGCTTCTCCAGCTGTCTTTCAAAGATTTCCTCGTCGTATTCGATGGGGCGGCCGATATAGATCATCTTGTTGGCCGTCTCCCGCAGCCCCTCCTCGTTCATCAGAAGCTCCTCATACATCTTTTCGCCCGGCCGCAGACCGATAAACTCGATCTTAATGTCCTCGCCCACGCGATAACCGGACAGCTTGATCAGATTGGTGGCCAGATCCACGATCTTCATGGGCTCCCCCATATCCAGCACAAAGATCTCTCCTCCCTTGGCATAGGCGCCCGCCTGGAGCACCAGGGACACCGCCTCGGGAATCGTCATAAAATAGCGGATGATGTCCGGGCTGGTCACGGTCACGGGGCCGCCCTCCGCGATCTGCTTCTTGAACAGCGGTATCACGCTTCCGTTGCTCCCCAGCACGTTTCCAAAACGCACCGCCACATACTCGGTCTTAGACTTCCGGTTCAGGTTCTGGATAATCATCTCACAGATCCGTTTGCTGGCCCCCATGACGTTGGTCGGGTTCACGGCCTTGTCCGTGGAGATCAGCACAAACCGCCGGGTTCCAAACCGATCTGCCGCCAACGCGACCTTCAGCGTCCCAAACACGTTATTCTTCACCGCCTCGTTGGGGCTGTCCTCCATCAGCGGCACGTGCTTGTGCGCGGCCGCGTGATATACGATCTCCGGGCGATAGGTTTTGAAGATCTCCTCCACTCGCGCCGTGTTGCGCACGGAGCCGATCAGGACCGCCATATCCAGCTCCGGGTAATCCCGCAGAAGCTCCTGCTGGATCTCATAAGCATTGTTCTCATAGATATCCAGGATGATCAGCTGTTTGGGGCCGTGTGCGGCGATCTGGCGGCAGAGCTCACTCCCGATGGAGCCGCCTCCCCCTGTGACCAGGATCACCTTTCCCCGCACATAGCCGATGATCTCATCCACGTTGACTTCAATGGGGTCCCGCCCCAGCAGATCCTCGATCTGTACCTCCCGCAGCTGGGAGACATTGACATCCCCGTTGATCAGCTGGTACATACCCGGGAGGATCCGCATACGGCACCCGGTCTCCTTACAGATCTCCAAAATAGGCTTGATCTTCTGCCGGCTGGCGGAGGGAATCGCGATGATGATCTCATCAATAGAGTATTTTCCCACTTGATCCGGAATACTATCCCTTCCCCCCACGATCGGCACACCCCGCAGGTATTTGCCGTGGCAGCCGGGATTGTCGTCGATGACACAGGCCACCCGCATATTCAGGTAATCGCTGCTCTCGATCTCCTTCAGGATCGCGTTTCCCGCCGCTCCCGCTCCGATGATCATACAGTTGACGCAATTCCCCCTCCCACTGTGGAGAGGACGTCTCTTCTGCAGCACCCGCAGGATGCGGTAGCTGAACCGCACGCCGCAGGTGAACAGCAGCAGGAAAAAGCAGTAGTAAAAGGGAAAGCTGACCGGCAGACGCACGCCCATGATCCAGCACAGGGCCGGCTGCAGGACGGCACACACAAACACCGCGATCCCATTGTTCACCAGCTCCGTGTCGGAGGCGTATCGCCAGACACTGTTGTACAGCTTAAACAGGTGGAACAGGAGCAGGGTGAGAAGCACATTGAGCGGGTAAATGGTCAGGATCGCCTCCCAGAAGGCCCGATCCACATCCATAAACCGAAAATCATACCGCACATATAGACTCAGGGCCTCCGACAACAGGATGGCAAACAGATCCGACACGACCAACAGGGCGACCCTCGTCACCGGCACCTTTAAAATGCCCATTTTCCACTGATTTGACTTTTTCATAACCTTGTCCCGTTCTATCCCCCTTGCGATAATTACTATAAATGTACTACTTCTGCGGCGGGATGTCAAAAGCTTACGCCATTTTCCTCAAAAATCGATGAAATCTCCGGACTCCCCGGGGGGCGATCACAAACAGCGTGTGATAGCACTTGTTTTTCACCGTGAGATACGGATTTCCCATGGCTGGCAGCCACATCCGCCGCAGCTGCCGCACCACGGCGCGGTACGCGGCATTGTCCCTCCGCATCTGCGGGATCGGAATGTGGAGCAGATACTCCAGTCTCTGAAACACCCCAAACCGAAGCGCTTCCTTCTTTAACGCCGGATATTCCCTTGCCACCAGCTCCGCCACCATGTCCGCATGATCCACGCTGTCCCCGTATACGCGGGAAAAGTTTTCCGGCTCCGCCTTTCGGGAATTGCTGCCGATCCGGTAAAATACATGGTATGCCTGTTCCGGCAGGGAAAGGATCCTGCCGATCTCGGGAAGCATCTGCACCAGAAGATAAAAGTCCTCGTTGAGACGCCCCTCCGGAAAGCTCCGCTCCCGAAACAGAGCCCGGCAAAACAGCTTGGTACAGAAAGAACAGTCGCCCCGGTGCATCAGAAGCTCCCGCAGAAAATCCTCCGCCTCACAGCAGACCGGCTGCTTGGGGGGCACACAGATATTCGGGAGCCGCCGCCCCTGCTCGTCCGTCTCATCCCTTCCCACCTGCGCTGCCTTGACCCCGAAACGGCAGATTCCTTCCAGCAGCCGCTCGTACATGTCGGGTTCCACCGAATCGTCACTGTCCACAAACCCCACATACGCTCCCTTCGCCTCGGCCAGTCCCAGATTCCGGGCGGAGGAGGAGCCGCCGTTTTCCTTGTGGAACACGCGGATCCGCTGATCTTCAGCGGCCAGACGCTCACACAGCTCTCCGGTGCCGTCGGTGGAGCCGTCGTCCACCAGCAAAAGCTCCAGATTCTCATAGGTCTGCGCCGTGAGAGAATGTACGCACCTGGGCAGACAATCCATGATATTGTACACCGGGACGATCACACTGACCAGCGGCCGTTCCTTGCTCTGCTGCATGGGCACCCCTCCTTCTATTTTTCCTTGTTTCGTTTCCCTTTTTCCTTTTCCTTTCTATATAGAAAGGAAAGCATCCTGCGCTCCGCTATCACCGGCGCGGGCGCGCAGGGAAGAAGCCTTTCCCCCGGCTCCGCCGCTGCCCTCCGGTCTGCGCCGCCCGCCTTTTGCAGAGCTTTGCACAGCTCCATCAGCCTTTCCGCGGCCCGCTCCGCGTTCCAATCCTCCGAAATGGTATGATACGCAGCGGTTCCCAGCTTTTTCCGCAGGGCATCATCCCGGGCAAGCTCCTCCGCCTGGCGGAACAATTCCTCCGGCCGTTTGTCCGGGTAGATCAGGCCGTTTTCCCGGGGACGTATCAGATAAGGCACCGCCCCGATCATATGATCGGCGATCAGGGCACATCCGCTGTTCATGGCCTCGTTGGCCACCGCTCCCCAGCCCTCCTGCCGGTCGCTGGTAAAGAGGTAGATATCCGCCCGCTCCATATACTCCCGCACTCTCGCCGGCGGCTGGAAGCCCAAAAAGGACACCTGTCCCTCCAGTTGATACCGCTTCCAAAGGGCGCGGACCTGCTCCTCCATATCGCCGCCCCCGATCACATCCATGTGAAAGCGGATCCCCCGCCTTTTCAGATAGGCCGCCGTCTCGATGGCCAGCTCCGGATGCTTCCAGTCGATCATGCGCCCGGCCCACAGAAAATAGGGGAGCCTGGCCTCCCCGTATCCCTTCCGCTCCATGAGCCGTTCCACGTCGTAGGTCCTCGTCTCCGGAAAGTAGCCCCAGCAGAACATCTTTCCCGGGTATGCGCGCACCAGATGAAAGTCCGAAGGCACATAGGCTCCGGCGCAGAGCAGATAGACCGGCGCCTTTCTATAACGGGTGTGATCTTTATATTTTTTGACCAGCCCTCGAGGCGTGATCATCTTCCACTGTCCCGTCTTGTAGAGTCTTTCGCTATACCGAAGGATCAGCTTCCCCTGCCGCAGCCGCTCCTCGATATAGGCTTCCTCGTCGCAGCCTCCGAAAATCACCACATCGCTGTCCAAAATCAGCCCCCTGCAGACCGTCTCCTCCTCATAATAGCAGCGCACATATTCCGGGCGTTCATCCGGCTGCCATCCCATTCGGACGCGCTCCTCCTCCATGGGCTCCGTCTGCACAAACAGAAAGCTTCCCCCGGAACGCAGCGCCAGACGCTCCATCGCATTACAGAAGGGAATCTGGTGGTGATTGATGTAATTCGACACAAATGTAATTTTCATCCCGCTCCCTCCCGACAATTTGCTCCATTTCCCTGCATTTTTCATCCAAAACCTGCATTTCCTGACACGTCCATCCGTGATCCGGTCCTTTTTTGCATTATTTCCTGCAGGGCATATATTTTATCAGCCGCCGCGGCTGACCATCTCTCCATAAATCTCCATCAGCCGCCTGTAATTTTCCGCCCGGTCAAAGATCCGGGAAGCGTGCTCTCTGGCATGGGCCCCAAACTCTGTCTGCATCCCCGGGTCGCTCCACATCCGGATCACCGCGTCCGCCAGCGCCGACACATTCTCCCGCCGCCGCTCCTCCTCTGTCCTGCCGTCCGCGCTGACGCGGTCAAAGGAATTCCTTTCGCTGCGGTATCCGGGGTACAACAGGCCGTCCGCACCGTCTGTAAACAGGCTGGGGATCCCTCCTACATCCGCGCTGACACAGGGCATCCCCAAAAGCATCGCCTCTCCCAGAGAGTTGGGGGAATTCTCGATCGTAGAGCAGCAGACAAAGAGTCCGCTTTTCAGATAGCGCTCCTTCATCTGTTCCGCGTCCAGCCTTCCCAAAAAGGTCACACAGTCCCACAGCTTCTCCCGCGTCAGCAGTTCCCGGAGATATGCCCCATAAGCGGACAGCTTCCATCGCTTCCAGAAGCTTCCCTGGCCCACAATACAATCGCCCGCCACAAACACCCGCACGTCCGGGTAGCTGCGCCGGATCCGGGGCAGCGCCAGCAGCAGATAATGCAGCCCCTTGATCGGATAATCGCCCTGGCTCACAAAAATAGAGTGGGGAATACAGCCCTCCGGGCTCCACACATCCCGGTAGAAGGGCTCGCGCAGCGTCTCATTCATCCGGTAATAACGCGCGTCCGGGTTCCAGCTCGCCGCGTAATGCCGGTCCCACTCCGTGCGCCCGGTGATGTTGCCCGCGATCCCAATGGCTTCTCTCTCCATCTGCCCTCTTTCTTCAAATTTCCTGTGCTGCGCCTTCAGACTGTCCCGTTTGAGCAGATCCCGAAGGGTTGCCGCCCCGGTCACACGCCGGGGAAGATCCGCGAAATAAGTGTTTGCGTACACAGCGCAAAGCCCCTGGATCCCGATCAGCAGCCTGTCCTTTTGCGGAAACGCCCGGCACATGGCCAGCGTATGCGGATACTCCGTGCCAAAACAGTGCACCACATCCGGGCGGAATTCCTCTGTGATCGCGCGCAGACGCCGCTCCAGATCCTTTTCATAAAGATGGGGCCTGGCAGTATCCTCCGCAAAGCCGAACATCCGCAGAACGTGTCCCCCGCAAGGGATCTCCCGGCCCGTCCCCCCGCAAAATTCCTCCGGCGCGGGACAGGCGATCCCCAGCTCGATGCCGCTCTCCTTCCCCTGTGCCAGCACCATGGAGGCCAGGCCGCTGATCCAGCCCTCCTTGTTCGTATATCCCAGGTGAAGCTGCTCCGCGATCACAGGCAGCATAAAATTGCACAGCCAAAGTACCCGCATCCCGATCCTCCGTTCTCTCAGTTAAAAATCCAATTTAAATAGGGGAGCAGCCTCACATCCACCGCATACATCCCACGCAGCAAAAACACAAAATAGACGCTGAAGGCTCCCGCCACTCCCAGGTACGCCGCCCTGCGCAGCCAGGTCCTCTCCATATCCCCGATCAGGCGGGGGAGCAGAAACACCTGGGAAATCACCATATAATAGGCTACCCGGGACACCTCCGGTATGAAGGAACCGCAACAAAACGCTACGAACCCCGCCAAATTTAAGAAAAAGTAAAAGCGGTTCGCCAGATCCCCCCGAAGGCTGCGGCGATAGCAGATCGCGCACAGCGCCAACACCGCCGCACATTTCAACAAGTTCACATAGGACAGGCGGCCGTTGTCGAACGCCGAATTTTCATAGAAGCCGTAAAAGCGAAAGATCAGGCTCCGATACCCCTCCTGTCCGAAAACCAGACTCAGGAGAAACATTCCGCCGGCCGCATAATGCCATTTCCGGAGCGGAGCGGACGCCAGCCATCGAGCCGTCAGGTACACCGGAATGACCAGCAAGATCGATTTGTGGAACGCCGTCCCCGCCAGCACCCACAGAAGGAATTTGCCGTATTCCCCCCGGATCACATACTTCATCGCATAGAGCGCCATCGCCAGGGCCAAATAATAACGCACGGTATTTAAACTATTGAAATAATAGCCGCCCGTCAGCAGCAGGAACAGGGAAAACGCATAATCACTCCCCTGGTCATGGAGCGCCAGCATAAAAAACAGTACTGTCACAAAGGAAAACAGGGCGAAGATGGGGAGGTAGTTGTCATACCCGAACAGATCCTGCATCCCCCGCACGATCAGGTTGAAGCCCAGCTCCGAGGATACATGCCGCTCCTGGGCGATCAGGCGGAAATTAAAGCGATAGGGCCAGTAATCGTTTCCCACCGCGATGCGGCAGGCTGACACACCTGTCAGAAGGCAGAAGATGGCGGTCTCCGCCACCAGGTTCCTGGCCTGCTCCCTGCAAAGGCCCGCGCCGCGCCCATAGGGCCTTCCCCCCCGAACGCGCCCGGCCACATACGCCCGGTTGTCCACACAGAGCGCCAATAGGACCGTCACAACCGTGAGAAGGATATATACCAAAGCGCTGCTCTCCATCTACCTTCCCCCTCTTCTTCCCAGACGGATCCCGTCCCGCATCCACCGATATGCCCTGCCCAGGGAAGCCTCCCCACATAGCTTTGCCCGGTGGGCCAGCAGAAAGCGGAGCGCCATGGCCCCCGCAAGGTTTCCATATAAATAATGGTACAAAACCCCCCGGTCCACAAAAAATTTCTCATGGTACCCGTCAAACCAGGTGGAATCCCCGGCCGTCTCCCTGCCGATCGTCACCGGGGACGTATAGACCCGCCCGCCCTTTCGCATAAATTCCTTCAGAAACAGACTGTCCTCTCCGCTGCTGTACCGCGCCCCTCCCCCGAACAGAAGGGAAAACATCACGCCGGATGCCAGCAGACTCTCCCGCCGGACCGCGAAGCTCACCGCGCCATAACGCCCGCAGTTGTACCAATGCACCCTCCGCCGCTGCGTGATATGATAGGTACGGCGCTCCTCCTCCACCTCAATATTAAAAAGGATCATATCGGCCCTGGGATTCCGAAGAAACTCCGCCTCAACCGCCTCCGCGTAGCCCTCCCGGTACACGATATCCGCATCCGAAAAAAGGCAGATATCGCTATCTGCTCTCATGATAGCCTCATTGCG
>CANPWJ010000014.1 GCA_947584035.1 uncultured Acetatifactor sp.
AGGCATCTTTTTTTCTATTAAGATCAGAAAAGCACTTCCAGCTTAAGTATTGTCGGAAGTGCTTTGTCTACAGTCTGCCGGGCGGAGGCCTTTACGGCCTCTGCCCGTTTTTTCTGTTTTTCTTTTCCGGATGTATGCTCCGGCTCTGATCGGGTAAAATAAAAAATGCAACATTTTCTACTAAAATGTTGCATTTTTTGTTTACACCTATATTATCGGAACAATCCCCAAATACTTTAGAGCAAATTTTCATTTTTTTATAAAAAGCCGCTAGATCTGGATTTTCGCAAACACTTCGTCCCGGTCGTCCTGGTCGATGCAGAGATAATGCCGGGTGACCTGATAGGACGAGTGATTGTAGATATTCATCAGGAGCGCCGGGGGCGTGCCCTGCTTCCACGCGTGGTAGCCAAAGGTTTTGCGCAGGGAATGGCAGCTGATGCCGGGCCCAAGTCCCGCGTAGGCGGCAGCTTCTTTGACCACGCGGTAAGCCTGATAACGGCTTAAGGGTCTGGCGCTCTGCATCTGGCTTGCAAAGAGCCAGTCATCCGGCGCCTTTTGGGACAGCCCGCCGCTTTCCCGCACGGCCCGGCGGATCTCGCGGTTGATATAGATCCGGTTTTCCTTTCCCGTCTTTTGTTCCCGCACCGTCAGGTGCGTCCTCCATGCGTTCCGTTCGTGATCGTATAAATCCCCATAGGTCAAATACAGAAGATCGGAGATTCGCAGAGCGGAGTTTAGTCCGAGGACGATCAGCCTATAATTGCGGCCGTTCGGTTTGACCGTCCGGTAATAATCCTTGAAAAGCTGCAGTTGTTCCGGTGTTCGGATCGGCTGTGTAGTACTCATATCTTTTATCCCTCCTGTGTCTGTGTCGATGTGCAACATTTTAGTAGAGAATGTTGCAGGTTGCAAAAGACAGACATGCGGCGGCATGTGGCAGGGAAGCAGCGGAAAGGAGCAGGGAGGTTAAATATGTTACGACTGACAGTGAGTACAAAGGAATACCTGATGATCGACGAAAACATCAAGATCGTTTTTCTGGGCGGGACCAAGAACCATCTGCGGATCATGGTGGACGCGCCGAAGGAGGTAAACATCGTGAGGAGCACCGTGCTGGAGAACCGGATCACCGATCCGGAGGAGCGGGAGAAGCTGCCCAAGTACTATGCCGAGCCGGACACGCCCGAGCGGTACACTCGAAAAAAGAACCCTCCGCAGACGGGGGCCGGACGAAAGAGCCGGATCATCATCACCGGGGGAAACAGGTAATAATCGGAAAGGAGGCCCGCGCTGTCCGGGCCCGACGGCAGAGGCATCCTTCCCGGTCATTATAAAAACCAATTCACAAAGCAGCTGACGCAAACGGATTTGCGCAGTAATACAAGGAGGTAATTATATGGTAGTACAACACAATCTGACAGCAATGAATTCCAACAGGATGCTGGGGCTGACCACCTCGTCCCTGGCAAAGTCAACGGAGAAGCTCTCCTCCGGCTACAAGATCAACCGTGCGGCGGACGACGCGGCAGGGCTTGCGATCTCGGAAAAGATGCGGAGACAGATCCGGGGCCTGACCCAGGCGGCCACCAACGCCCAGGACGGCATCAGCGCAGTACAGACGGCAGAGGGTGCGCTCACCGAGGTGCACGACATGCTGCAGAGAATGAACGAGCTGGCAGTAAAGGCAGCCAACGGAAGCAACAGCGAGTCCGACCGGGATTCCATCCAGGCAGAGATCGACCAGCTGACCACCGAGATCGACCGTGTGGCAGAGACCACCAAGTTCAACGAGACCTATTTGTTGAAGGGGGACGACACCGCTCCTAAAAAGACGAAATTCCAGTACCAGGAGGCGGAAGTGCTGGCACAGGATGTATACTATCTTGACAGTTCAGGAGCGGTAAAGACTGTTAAGGCCGGTACTTACAAGAGCGCCCTGGACGAGAACATCACCTATTACGACAGTGCCGAGCCCGGCAAGGTAGGTGAGGCGGCAGAGGCAGGCGACTTTACCGAAGTGACGATTGTCGGCCGGGATGATCTCTACGAGAAGAAGGGAAATGACTACGTCAAGGTAGACAAGAATGCCGAAAAAGGCAGCGGGGATTACTATACGGTTACGTTTAACGCGGACGGTAGCGTGGGTACGGCGAAAAAGGTGGACTCTGTTGACGGAGTGACAGCCTACAAGGTGAAGGCGGACACAGAAATCCGTGATAAGGATGGCAATGTGATTGCGACGGACACGATTGTCGAGGCGGTGGACGGCTATTTTAAGAATGTGGGCGATGGAAAGCTGAACAGCCTGCATAAGGTGGATCTTTCCGCGGCGCCGACGACAAAGAGCACGGTGCAGTTCACCGACAAGGACGGAAACGAGATCGCAGCCAACGGACTGTACAAGTATCTGAACGACGACGGAACGCTGAAAGCCGATGCAGAACTGTATGTGCAGTTTGGCGAAGAGAGGCGTGGTGTCAGCCAAGAGGATGTGGATGAGCTGGTAAATTACGAGGATGATTACTCCACCGGCGCGCTGACCCTGACCCTTCATGTGGGCGCAGACGCTACGGACAACAACCAGATCTCCCTGAGCATCGACGCCATGAGCGCTGAAGTGCTGGGAATTGAGGGCATTAAGGTCAGCGGCAAGGACGACACGAATGCCAGAAATGCCATCGAGACGATTGCCGCCGCTCTGGGCCGTGTGTCCGAGCAGCGCTCCAACCTGGGCGCGATCCAGAACCGTCTGGAGCACACCATCAACAACCTGGACAACGTAGTGGAGAACACCACCTCCGCAGAGAGCCAGATCCGTGACACCGATATGGCAACCGAGATGGTCCGCTACTCCAACAACAACATTCTGGCCCAGGCCGGCCAGGCGATGCTGGCACAGTCCAACCAGTCCAACCAGGGCGTCCTGTCCCTGCTTGGCTAAGTCCCGCAAGGGACTTCGGGAGGGTTGGAAGGACCTTCCGCCAGAAAAAGCGCCGAAAGGCGCGCGGGCAACAAGAGCTCTCCGTGCACGGAAATGCACGGAGGGCTTTTTCTGTACCGTCTGCCGTGCCAGATGATCGTTCGGAAGAAAAACGTATTTACTTCTGGTTTTTGAGGAAGTATACTGAAATTGTGCTTAGAAATAACAGAAGGGATAAGATTGCCAGTGACAACGTGGAACCGTAAAAGCCTTTTAAAATTAAAATATAAGGCCGCCGGCCGCCGGCTCTGCACGCTCCTTTTGTCCGCGGCGTGCTGCCTGGCCGGATTGACCGCCTGTGGAAGCGGGGACGGCACCAAGGTGGTGTTCACCACCGGTTTCGGCAGAAACGAGGTGTTTCGTATCGAGGACGAGGTCTGCACCAAACCGGAGATCCTGGTCTATCTGACCACGGTACAAAACCAGTATGAGAGCGTCTACGGCGTGGAGATCTGGAACACCGCGCTGGACGGCGTGACCCTGGAAGAGAATGTGAAGGAGACGGTGCTTGCCAGGATCGCCCAGATCAAGTCCATGTACCTGCTGGCCAAAGACCGGGGCGTAACGCTGGATCCGGACGAGGAGGAGCGGGTGGGCCGCGCTGCGGAGGAGTACTATGCGTCCTTAAACGAGACCGAGATAGAGCTGATGGGGATCTCCCAGGATCTGGCGGAGAGCATGTACCGGGAATACGCTCTGGCGGACAAGGTTTACCGACAGATCATTCAGGATATCAACCCGGAGATCAGCGATGATGAGGCCAGGACCATCACGGTGCAGCATATCTTTTTCAGCACGGTCATGCGGGATGGGGCCGGGAACCGGATCCTTTATCCGGAGAACCAGAAGCAGGCGGTTCTCGAGAGGGCACGGGAGGTAAGGGAGCTTGCCGTGGACGGGGAGCACGACTTCGCGGAGCTTGCCGCCCAGTACAGCGAGGATCCCACGGTCACCTATTCCTTCGGGAAGGGGGAGATGGATCCGGCCTTTGAGGAGGCGGCCTTCAATCTGGAGACCGACGAGGTCAGCCAGGTGGTGGAGACGGAATCCGGCTACCACATCATCAAGTGCCTGAACACCTTCGACCGGGAGGAGACGGACGCCAACAAGCAAAAGATCGTGGAGGAGCGCAGAAGAGAAGTGTTTGGGGAGGAATACGACGCCTTTGTCGCCACGCTGGTGCGCAGCCTGAACGAGGAGCTGTGGGAGAAGCTGACGCTGCTCCATGACAGCCGTGTGACCACCTCCAACTTTTTTGAGGTGTATGCGAAATACTTTCCCCGGTAGTCGGAAAGAGCCTTTTTAGAAAAATTTTAGAAATGCGAAAACCCAGTAAATATGCGGCTTTGCGCGAAATTATTAGCACTCGTTTAAAATGAGTGCTAATTTTATCTTGACTTTTATTTGGGGGAAGTTTACACTTGTGAGTAATGAGACCTGACAAGAAAGGAATGTGATAAAGATGGCAGCAAAAAATGGCAGCTTATCGATCAGCAGCGAAAATATTTTTCCGATCATCAAGAAGTGGATGTATTCGGATCACGACATTTTTTACAGGGAGCTGATTTCCAACGGCTGTGATGCCGTGACAAAGCTGAAAAAGATCGACATGATGGGAGAGTATTCCCTGCCCGACGGCTACAAGGGAAGGATCGACGTGATCGTGGATCCGGAGAAAAAGACGCTGGCCTTTGTGGACAACGGTATCGGCATGACCGCGGAGGAAGTGGAGGAATACATCAATCAGATCGCGTTTTCCGGCGCCACGGATTTTATTGAAAAGTATAAGGACAAGAGCAACGCGGACCAGATCATCGGGCATTTCGGCCTGGGCTTCTACTCGGCCTTCATGGTGGCGGACGAGGTGCACATCGACACCCTTTCCTATCGGGCGGACGCAAAGGCGGTACATTGGGAGTGCGACGGCGGCACCAACTTCTCCATGGAGGACGGCAGCCGGACGGAGGTGGGCACCACCATCACCCTGTACCTGAACGAGGACTGCCTGGAGTTCTGCAACGAGTACAAGGCCCGGGAGGTAATCAAGAAATACTGTTCCTTTATGCCCACGGAGATCTACCTCTCCAAGAAGGACACCAAGGAGACACAGATCATCAAGCTGGAGGAGAAGCTTCCCGATGATGAGGTCATCGAGGAGATCCACCCCGAGCCCAAGGAGGCAAAGGAGGGCGAGGAAGCGTCTCCCGCCGGGGAGCAGGAGGAGAAGCTGAAGATCCGCAAGCGCCCGGAGCTTATGAACGAGACGGAGCCTCTCTGGACCAGGAATCCCAGCGCGTGCACGAAGGAAGAGTACCTGGAATTTTACCGCAAGGTCTTTCAGGATTACAAGGAGCCTCTGTTCTGGATCCACCTGAACATGGACTATCCGTTCAACCTGAAGGGGATCCTGTACTTCCCCAAGATCAACATGGAGTATGAGTCCATCGAGGGAACCATCAAGCTGTACAACAACCAGGTGTTCATCGCGGACAACATCAAGGAGGTCATTCCGGAGTTCCTGCTCCTCTTAAAGGGTGTGATCGACTGTCCCGATCTGCCGCTGAATGTGTCCCGGAGCGCGCTGCAGAACGACGGCTTTGTGAAAAAGATCTCCGAGTACATCACCAAGAAGGTGGCGGACAAGCTCTCCGGCATGTGCAAGACGGAGAAGGAGGAGTACGACAAGTACTGGGACGATATCAGTCCCTTCATCAAGTTCGGATGTCTCCGGGACGACAAGTTCTGTGAGAAGATGACGGACTATATCCTCTTCCGGAATCTGGACGGCAAGTACCTGACCCTGCCGGAGTGTCTGGAGGTCAAGCCCATCGACGGCGAGGAGACGGAGGACGCGGGAGAAGCGGTGGACGAGAACGGGCAGAAGGTGGAGGCCGAGGTGGTGACCGAGCCCGAGGCTTCGCAGGAGGAGTCCGCCGGGACGGACGAGGAATCGGACGGTGAGGAGGAGAAGAAGGAGAAGATCATCTACTACGTCACCGACGAGCAGCAGCAGAGCCAGTATATCAATCTGTTCAAGGCCGCCAAGATGGATGCGGTGATCCTGAACCACAACATCGACCAGCCCTTTATCCAGCAGCTGGAGTCCAAGAACGAAGGCATCCGGTTCCAGCGCATCGACGCGGATGTGACGGACGCCCTGCGATCCAGGACCTCCAAGAAGGCTGAGAAGGAGCTGGAGGAACAGGCGGAGGCCATCGGCAAGCTGATGAAGAAGGTCCTGAAGAATGATAAGATCACCGTTAAGATCGAACGGCTGAAGAACAAGAAGGTTTCCTCCATGATCACGCTGTCCGAGGACAGCAGGCGTATGCAGGATATGATGAAGATGTATGCGGCCGGCGGCATGGGCCTGGGAGATTTCGGCAGCGAGGGTGAGACCCTGATCCTCAATGCCAGCCATCCGCTGGTACAGTATGTGACGGAGCATCAGGAGGGCAGGAATGTGGAGATGATCTGCGAACAGCTCTATGATCTGGCAAAGCTCCAGAACGCGCCGCTCACGGCGGAGGCCATGACCAAGTTTGTGGCCAGAAGCAACGAGATCATGTTGCTTTTGACGAAATAGGATCCCGCTTTACGTATTTTTGCAGAGTTTTCCGGACGGCGCCGATGCCGGAGGAGAGCTCTGCAAAATACGTTTTGACCGGACGGTCCATGCCCAGGGAGAAAAGGTCTGCCCCGAACAGATCCTCCCGGGCGAGGAGGGCGTCCAGGCGGGACAGATCCTTTTTCTTGTCATCCAGAGAATACGTTTCCAGAAAGGGCAGAAGTTCCTCCAGCCGGGAGTCGGGGCTTAAGGGGAATTTGTGCCCTTTGTCGTCCACACCCATCAGGTAGCGGAGCCATCCGGAAAATACCAGCGGGATCATCCGCAGACGGTCCGCCCGGAGGGAGGGTTCCCGCGCGTAAGCCTTCAGGGTCTCTCCGAAGCAGACTGCCAGCTTCCGGGAGGTGTGGGCGGCGAGCTTCTGCGGGGTATCCGGCAGGAACGGGTTGGTCAGCCGCTTGCCGATCATGGTGTCCAGGAAATCTTTGGGTTTGAGGATGACCGGATCGGCCGCCGCGGGAAGCACCTCTTCGTAGCCAAGCCGCTCCACCAGTCTGCGCAGCGTGCTGTCCTTCATCTCGTCCGCGATCAGGGTGTATCCCAGCAGACAGCCAAACACCGCCAGCGCCGTGTACAGAGGCTCCGGGCAGGTACAGTGCTTCATCCGCTCCGCCCGCTCCACCGCCGCCCGGTCGGCAAAGAGGACGCCGCCCTTTTCCAGAGGAGGTCTGCCGTTGGGAAAAGCGTCCTCCACCACCAGGTACTCGCATTTCTCCGCGTGGACAAAGGGAGCCGTGCAGGTGCCCCTGGAGGTGGTGACAGGCTCTAGGCCGCCCAGGCCGTCCAGCGCCAGCATGGCCTCCACCCGGGCATCCGGCCCGGGAGAGATCTTGTCGGCGATGGCGCAGGGAAAGGAGACGGACGAGGGATCCCCCACATAGTCCGCAAAACCGGTCTTTGCCAGGCCCTTTTCACACCATGCCCCGGCGAGGAGGGACAGGGCTTCCCGGAGCCGGTCGCCGCTGTCCGCGGGAGGATCCAGGCTGACGAGAGCGATGGGAGAGCGCCCGCGCAGATACCGCGCGTACAACAGGGCGGACACCTTCCCCAGAAAGCTCCCGGGTCTGTCCGGGCCGCCCTCCAGGTCGGCCGCGATCTCCGGAAGCAGCCGGCCGGCCGGATCCCGCAGGGCGTAGCCCGCTTCCGTGACCGTGAAGCTTGCCAGCTGCAGGGAGGGCTTGGAGAAGATGGCCTTCAGACGGCCGAACTGCCCCTCGTTCCCGCTGTCCAGGGACAGCGATTCCAGGATGCTCCCCACAACGGTCTTTTCCACAGAACGGTGGCCGTCCAGAGCGGCCAGGATGCTCAGCCCGTCGTGGGGCCGCACGATCTTTTCCAGGATCTCATCGTCATATCCCTCCACCGCGATCAGTCCGGTATCCATCTGTCCGCTGTCCAGCAGCTTCTGCACCAGATTTGCCGGAAGGGCGCGGAACAGGCGGCCCACTCCGAAATGGATCCAGACCGGGTCGGTCAACGTCTTTTCTCTTACGGCCCCGTAGTCAAATTTTGGGAGCCGGTATCCGGCCGCCTCAAAGGCTTTCCGCTCCTCCTGAAGGCTTTTCCTCGTCAGTTCCATGATTGTCCTGTGTCCTTTCTTTTACCTACAAAAACAGTATAACCAGCCTCGTAAAATTTAGCACATTTTGAAAAAGCCTGTAAGATCATTTCCCTCTGTATGGCTTGGCTGAGACGGTCAAAATGTGAAAAAGAAGTGTGTATTTGTGAAAAATACAGAAGTTTTTCTGTTTTTTCCATAGTAAAATGGTAAATAGGGGAATATTAGGAAAGACAGAGGGAGTATCGATCAATGTTACAGGTTGCGGTTTGTGATGACGATTCGGAATTATTGGATTTTTTAGAAGATTCCCTGCGCAGGTATGGGGAGGAAACAGGAAATACACCGCTTCATATTACACGGTTTGTGGATCCGAAGGATCTGTTGGAGCATATTCAGGGCGGAAAGCAGTATCATATCTATATTCTGGACATGATCATGCTGCAGGTGGACGGCGTGGCCCTGGGAAGGGCGATCCGTGCCCGGGACGACCGGGCGGCCATCATCTATTTGACCGCCTCCAAGGAATACGCCTTTGACGCCTGGGCGGTGAAGGCGCAGAGATACCTGTTAAAGCCTGTGCAGGAGTCGGAGCTGCGGGAGGCCCTGCGGTTTGCGATCGCTCAGGCCACGGTGCTTCCCGCGGTGTTTTCGGTCAACACCACACAGGGGATCCAGACGGTGGAGAGAAACGATATCGAATATGTGGAGAATATGTCCCGGACGCTGCATGTGCACATGGTGGACGGCAGGGAGATCGTCAGCCGGTTCCTCAGATGCTCCTTTGAGGAGAGTACAAAGGAGCTGCTTGCCAGTGAGAGCTTTGTCCAGGTCCACAAGTCTTATATCGTCAATCTGCGTCATGTGAAGATCTATCGGCAGAATATGATCACGGTCCGCTCGGGAAAGGAGCTGCCTGTGAGCAAAAACAAGCAGACCGGCGTCAAGCGGGTCTATCTGGACTATCTCTCGGAAAAGCTTGGATAAAGAGGCAGGGAAAGCATGGAAGTGTTTGATTTTGGAATATTTTTAAGCTCCACTGTCTTTATGATACTGTACTTTCTGGTATTTTTGGTGCGCAGATTTTCTTACCGCGTGACGCTGGCTGTCTGCGTGTTGTCGGCTTTTTGCGTGATCGCGTTCGAGAGCGTCCGTATTTTCTGTCTGCCGGGGGATAAGTGGACCCGTATCCTGGTGTCGGCGGTACAGGCGCTGGTGCTCCAGGGAACGGCGCTTTATATCTCGGAGGAGCGTGGCTTTTATGCGCTCTTTGTGGGCCTGTCCGCCTCCAACTTTGTGATGGGCGGAGGGATCGTCAGCAATATCGTGTTGTTTTTTACGAAGGATTATATTCTGGGGATCCTGGTGGGATCGGCAGTCAACGCTCTGGGGCTGATGTGGCTTGCCGTTTCCTGCAGACGGCTGCTTTTGAACAAATTCCGGCAGGGGATGACCTGGCAGATCTGTCTGATTCCCTGTTCCTGCTATGCCATCGTCTATCTGCTTCTGGATTATCCCAGGACCCTAGTGGAGGATATGCTGATCGTCATCCTCTTTTTGATCATACTGGAGAGCCTGTATATCCTGATCGCCCACTATATTGACAGCAGACAGGGAGAGCTGCACGCCAACAGCCTGAACCAGATGTATGCCGCCTACGCCCGGGGGCTGGACCTCAGGGAGCGGGAGATCGAGGAGACGAGGCAGGAGCTGCGGATCCTGCGCCATGATGAGCGCCACCGGGACGGACTGCTCTTAGAGCTGCTCCGGCAGCAGCGCTATGAGGAGGCGAAGTCCTTTCTGGAGGACAATCTGGAGACGCTGGAGGAGACCAGAGTCTCGCATTATTGTGAAAATATCTTTTTGAACAGCATCCTCACGATCCTGGGGAACCGGGCGGAGCAGAAGCATATCCGGCTGTGTATCCGGGTGGATGTCCCCGAGAAGCTGCCCGTGGACGAGAGGGAGCTGTCCATCGCCATGGCCAATCTGCTGGAGAACGCGCTGTGCGCGGTGGAGGAGATCGCCCGGGAGGAAGAGCGGAGAGTGGAGTTTGCGCTCCAGGACCTGCAGGGAGAGAAGCTGCTCCTGGAGATGAAGAATCCCTGTCCGCGGGAGATCCTCTTTTCCCGCGTGACGGGTCTGCCGCTGTCCGGAAAGGGAGGCGGCCACGGCTTCGGGATGATGAGTGTGCAGCGGTTCGTGCAGAGATACGGAGGACAGATGGACTGTTATCAGAAGGATGGGCAGCTGGTGGTGAGGATCCTGATCCCTCTGCCGGGTGAGACGGGACGATGAGTATTCTTCGTCTGTAAGTTTTATAAAGCACTAGAAGGCACCGCGCCGAAATCCGTTTTGCGGATCCGGCGCGGTGCTTTGACGTGCTTCCGGCCTGTGCTTCCGGCCTGTGCTTCCGGCCTGTGCCCCCGGCCTCAGCCCGGCTCGGCGATCCGGCTCACGCCCACGTAGATCTCCGAGATTTCGTACCAGGTGGCGTAATCGGTGACCCCGGTCTGGGGCAGGTTAAACACCCGCTGGAACACGGAAACCGCCTCCGCCGTAGCCGGACCGTAGATGCCGTCCGCCGTTACGGTGGGGATGGCGGGATAATTTCTGGCGATCCGGTTCAGCTGGTTCTGCAGCTGCCGGACCTTTTCGCCGGAGGAGCCGATCCCCAGATCGTAGCCGGGGTAGGAGGAGGGGACGCCGGAGATGGCTGCCGCCGTGTTGATGAACATATCGTTCCCGTAGTAATAGCGGATGATCTCTATGGCGGAGTATCCCTGATCCCCCAGGTATTTGGAGCCCCACTGGCTCAGTCCCCTGCAGGACACCCGGTCCCCGTCGCAGTAGGAGGTAAAGATGGGCTGCCGGACCCCCGGGCGGGAGAGGTAGTTGGCAAAGATGGTATCCACCAGGACATCAATGTTTGCGTAGATGTTGCGCCCATAGATCCACTTTTGATCGTAGGCGGTGGAGGATGTGATGGTGAAGTTATATCCCTGGTTCCGGTACCATTCCGTGTACACCCGGTTCAGCGTGAACGACATGATGACCAGGATGTTGGCGTAGAGGGTATTCTCCGGCCAGGTGCTGTAGATCTCGCAGGAGGCTACGTTTTTGATATAATCCTTGTAGCGCACCCAGTAATTGGGGGCGGTGGAGTCGCTCGGCACGCCGTCGTGCACAATGATGTATTCCGGGATCACCACGCGGCTTAAGACGATCTCTCCGCTCTCGCCCACGGGCTTGATCTCCTCCTCCGGGATCTTGGGAGGATAGTCCCCGAACAGCGTGTGGGCGGGGATATCCACATAGGAATCCTCCTCCCCCGGGTCGGACAGCGGATCCATGCGGACGGGCTGCAGGGACAGCTCATCTGCGAGGATCTCGGATCCGGATATGAGCACCGGTTCGTACCCTTCCGCGCGCACGCGGATGTTGTATTCGGAGTAGGGCTGGGAGGAGGGATCCGGCTCCAGGGAGAGGTCGATGGGCGGAGCCGGAAGCTCCACCACAGGCGTCTGCCCGGAGCTGTCGGTGGTGAGTTCCATCAACTCTTCGCCGGGGTCGCCGGTGTAGGATACGGAGACGGAGGCGCCCTCCACCGGGATCATTCCCAGAGAGGAGACCACACTGATTTTGAGAGAGCCTGAATCGGACATAGAAGAATCTTTCCATTCCTTGATTTCTCATGGTATATATATGCCCGGACGGCCGGAAAGGTGCATGTATTCCGTGCGGAACGCTGATCGGCCGCCAGCCGTCCTTTCAAAAAAGCCTTGACAATCGGCGGAGGATAATGTATGATTGTGTCACAATGATAGTACAATAATATGAAAGACATAGAGGAAAAGGAAGGAGGAGGCATATGGCGTGGGACTTGGATTCTGACAGACCGATCTATCTGCAGCTGGTGGACCGGATCCAGATGCAGATCGTGTCGGGGCAGTATCCGCCGGGGGAGAAGCTGCCCAGTGTGCGGGAGCTGGCGGTGGAGGCGGCGGTGAACCCCAACACGCTCCAGAAGGCGTTTGCGGAGCTGGAGAGAAGCGGGCTGGTCGTCACACAGCGCACCAATGGGAGGAATGTCACGAAGGATGAGAAGCTGATCGATGAGCTTCGGCAGAAGCTGGCCGGTGAGAATACAAAGGAGTACTGTGACCGGATGAGAAAGCTGGGGTATACCCCGCTGGAAACCATGGAATTTTTGCAGAAAACGCTGAAGTGAGGAGGTTTTGTATGAGCGATTTAGTAGAGATTGCAAATCTGTTTCAGAGCTATGACGGGAGGCGGAACATTCTGAACGATGTCTCCCTGACGCTCCAAAAGGGCCGGATCATCGGGCTTTTGGGGCCGAACGGAAGCGGCAAGACGACGCTGATCAAGCTGTTGAACGGTTTGTTGCAGCCGAGCGGCGGGAGCATCCGGATCGGGGGGCTCGAGGTGGGCACCGCCACCAAGTCCCATGTGGCGTATCTGCCGGACAGGACTTATCTGCAGGGGGGCAGCAGGGTGTCGGATATCCTGGCTCTTTTCCAGGATTTTTATGAGGATTTCTCTGTGGAAAAGGCCGGAGCCATGCTGGAAAGCCTGAAGATCGACCCCTCCAGGAAGATGAACCAGCTCTCCAAGGGAACCAGAGAGAAGGTGCAGCTGATCCTGGTGATGAGCCGCAAGGCGGATCTGTATATTCTGGACGAACCCATCGCCGGAGTGGATCCGGCGGCCCGGGACTATATCCTGAGCACGATCATCAACAATTATGATCCGGAGTCCGCCCTGCTGATCTCCACCCACCTGATCGGGGACATTGAGAAGGTGCTGGACGACGTGGTCTTTCTTAAGGAGGGCAGGGTGCTCCTGCACTCCTCCGCGGACTATATCCGGGGGGCATTCGGCAAGTCGGTGGACGAATATTTCAGGGAGGTGTTTGCATGTTAGGAAAGCTGATCAAATATGAGTGGAAAGCGGTTTCAAAGATTTGTCTGATCGTGCTTTTGTCCATGGCGGGGCTCACCCTGCTGGGAAGCATTTATTATCGCTCCCCGCTCTGGAGCGGTGTGATGAACGGAGAGACGGGGGATCTCGCGGAAGATATGATGCTCCCCTTCTTTATGGGGCTGTTCAGCTTCATCGCCTATGTCATTCTGATGGTGGGCCTTCAGTACGGCATGGTGCTCTATCTCCTCATTCACTTTTACCGGAGCATGTACGGGGACGAGGGGTATCTGACCCACACGCTCCCGGTGACCTCCAGCCAGCTGCTTCTCTCCCGGATCTTCGTGGGAGGGGTGTGGACCTTCCTGGTATCGCTGCTGGGAATCGCGTCCGTCTCTGTGCTGCTCACGGCGTTTATGATGGGGGCGCTGCAGGGCACGGGTCTGAGCGCCGGGGATTACCTTTCCCTGCTCCGGGAAACGCTGCAGGGGGCCGGCATCCCATGGGGCACCTATGTGATGGTTGCGTTCCTGTCCGCCTTTGTGGGAGCTTTTGCCAATATGAGCCTGTTCTTCTGCGGGATCACCATCGGCCAGCTGGCCAGGAAAAACAGGGGGCTGATGGCGGTTCTGGGCTGCATCGGCGTCTGGGGGGTAGAGTGGGTCGTCTCGTTTGCGGCGCAGATGCTCGCGAGCCTGGGAGGTATGGTCTATACGCTTGAAAACGGCAGCCGGCAGATGCCGACAGTCTCCTATTATGTCAGCGTGGTCGTGTCGGCTCTTCTGGGAGTGGTTACCTATTTCCTGACCCGGCGGCTCATTGACCGGAGGCTGAATCTCACGTAGGGACAGAACGGAAAACAGGCTGAGAACAGGATACAAACAATTATTTGCCCTATCCCTAAAAATTTGTTATAATACATCTGTACTATGGAATGATTTCGGACAAAAGCGGGTGAGTGCAGATGCAGGAGCTGATCGAGCGGATTTCACAGGGAAATTTTGATTATGAAAACGGATCCCTCGACTTTTCCTGCACAAAAATAGAGCTCACTCTGTCCAAAGGGACGACTTACGAAGGCTCCTTCCACATCACGTCCATTCCCGGCCGGATCACCGAGGGCTATGTGGTGACCTCGGATCTGCGGATGGAATGCCAGACTCCGGAGTTCTCCGGGAGCGGCGCGGAGATCGCGTACCGCTTTCACGGGGAACATATGGAGGAGGGTGATGTGCTGAAGGGGTCTTTTGGCATTATCAGCAATCACGGAGAATATTATCTTCCGTTTGTGGTTTCCATTGAACACACTGCGCTGCACTCCTCCATCGGAACCATCAAAAACCTGTTCCACTTTGCAAACCTGGCCAAGAGCAGCTGGCGGGAGGCGCTGGCTCTCTTTTATTCGCCGGAATTTCCCCGCATCCTGACGGGAAACGATGCCGGCTATCTGGACAGCTACCGGGGCCTGTCCGTCTCGCACGGAAACGAACAGAATATGGAGGAATTCCTGATCCATGTCAACAAGAAGCAGAAGGTGGAGTATCTGACCGAGGAGCCGTCTCTTGTGGCCGTTTTGACCGCCTCCCCCTATGAGGTGACGGAGAGCGGGATCACGATCCTGCGCAGCGGCTGGGGATATACGTTTCTCAGCGTGGAGTGCGAGGGGGACTTCCTCTTCACCGAGAAGGAAGTGATCACAGAGGATGATTTTCTGGGGAATCGGTTTCGGCTTCCGGTGTTCCTGGACGGCAGCCGCTGCAGGAAAGGCAGAAATTTCGGGCGCGTGCGCCTGTCCAATCCCTATCTTTCCCTGACGGTCCCGGTGGAGGTCCGGTGGGGGGAGGGAAACGCCGCGTCCCAAACCGCCCTGCGGAAGCGGATCATCGTGCAGCTGATGGACTTTTATCAGAAGTTCCGGCTGCGCAGGGTCAGCGCTTCTACCTGGAGGAATGAGACGGGGAAGCTGGTGGAGCGCCTGGTGAGGCTGGATGAGAACGCCATTGACGCCCGTCTGTTCCAGGCGCAGTTTTTGATCACGGAGGAGCGTTTTAACGAGGCAAAGTGGATCCTGAGCCATGCGCTGGACCTGATGGAGGAGAGCAGGGAGCCCCAGGATGTCTGTTACGCGTACTATCTGTATCTGACCACGCTGATCCCGGACGAGGGGACGGACAATGCGGATATCGTCTCCCAGGTGGAAAAAATCTACCGCAGACACCGGGAGGAATGGCGCGTGGCATGGCTGCTTCTGTATCTGTCCGAGGAGTACAGCTCCTCCGCCGGGGTCCGGTGGGCTTTCCTGGAGAAACAGTTTCAAGGGGGATGTATCAGCCCCATCCTGTACCTGGAGGCGCTCACCCTCCTGAACAATAATCCGCCACTGATGCGCAGACTGGAGGATTTTGAACTGCAGGTGCTGTGCTACGGGGCGCGCAGGGAGATGCTGACGGACGATACGGTGGAGCAGCTGCTCTATCTCTGCGGGAAAAGGAGAGAGTACTCCCAGCTCCTTCTGCGGATCCTGCAGCGCATTTATCCCAGGCGTCAGGATGTGCGGATCCTGCAGGAGATCTGCGCGCTGCTGATCAAGGGCGGCAAGGCGGGCCGGGCATACTTTGAATGGTATCGGAAGGGGGTGGAGGCGCAGCTGCGCATCACGAACCTCTACGAGTACTATATGGCGTCCGTGGATCTGGAGACGATGCACCCCATCCCCAAAACCGTGCTGATGTACTTCTCCTATCAGAACAATCTGGACTATGAGCACAGCGCGTATCTGTACCATTACCTGCTCCGGAACCAGAAGGAGTTTGTGGAGCTGTACGAGAGCTACGGTGTGCGCATGGAGCATTTTGTGATCGACCAGATCCAGAAGGGGCATATCAACCGGCATCTTGCGGCACTCTATCAGGTGATGCTCTCTCCCGGCATGATCAACGGGCAGACGGCCGTCCCGCTGTCCCGGCTGCTCTTCGCCAACTGGATACAGGTGGAGGGAAGCGGGATCCAGAAGGTTTTGATCTATCAGCCGGGGAACCTGCGGGCGGACGAATATCTCCTGCAGGACGGCGCCGCGTGGGTGGCTCTCTACGGAAGCGATTACACGGTGGTGCTGGAGGACGGCGAGGGGAACCGCTTCGTAAAGAGTGTGGATTACACGCTGGAGAAGCTGATGCTGCCGGGAAAGTATCTGCGGACCGTCGCCCAGTATGTGACGGATGACATCTCCTTTGACCTGTATCTCTGTGAGGGCGTGCGCGGAAAGGGCCAGATCGATCAGGACACGGCGGACCGGTGTCTGGATCTGATCGCCTCTCCCCAGGTGGACAGCGCCGTAAAGCGGGAGCTGTCCATGAAGCTTCTGCAGTACTATTATGACGTGGACGACATGCGCGCTCTGGACCGTTTTCTGGGGACGGTTCCCACGGAGGAGTTTTCCCTGGAGGAGCGGGGCGAGGTGGTGAAATACCTGGTCCTGCGGGGAAAGGACGAGGAGGCGTACCGTCAGATCAGGGAGTACGGCCCCTATTTTGTGGAGCCCAAGAGCCTGGTGCGTCTGCTGGACGATCTGATGCGCGAGCGGGACGGGGTGGAGGATCCCGTCATGCTGGCGGCGGCCTACTATGCCTTCCGGTCCGGGAAATATGGGAGCGGCATCCTGACCTATCTGGAAAAATACCTGCGCGGCACCACGAAGGAGCTGCGCGATGTCTGGAAAGCGGCGCGTTCCTTTGAGGTGGACAGTCTGGAGCTGTGCGGGAGGATGCTGGTGCAGATGCTGTACTCCGGCGCTTTCGTGGGAGAGAAGATGGAGATCTTCCGCTGCTATGTGTCACAGGTGGCGGACAGCCGGGTGGAGGAGGCGTTCCTGGCACAGTGTTCCTATGATTATTTTGTGAAGGAGCGGGTGACGGACAGCTACATCTTTGGAAAGATCCAGGAGCGGTGCGACCGCGGGGAGGAGATCCAGCGGGTCTGCAAGCTCGCCTATTTGAAGTACTACGCGGAGACGCCGGAGGAGCTGGGGGAGAAGCAGTTTGTGTGGATCGAAGCCTTTCTGCGGGAGATGATGGCGGAGCGGATCCACCTGAATTTTTTCCGGGAGTTCCTGAACCGGAAGGACATGCCGTATCAGAAGAAGGGAGCCGCTAAGCGGCGCAGGGAGCTGGCCCACATCCTGCAGGAGATGGAGGACAAGACGATCATCGAGTACCGGACCAGGCCCGGGGGGAGGGCGCGCATCCACTACGTGATCGTCCACGAGGACGGCGGATCCGGCGAATACCGCTCCGAATATATGCGGGATGCCTACGGGGGCGTCTGCTTTCAGGAATTTGTCCTGTTTTTTGGAGAGAACCTGCAGTATTATATCATGGAGGAGACGGAGAACGGAGAACAGCTGACGGAGAGCGGGAATCTGCAGCGGAGCGAGAGCGCTTCGGAAAAGCCGGACAGCCGGTTCGATCTGATCAACGATATCGTCCTCAGCAAGTCCCTGCAGGATTACGATACCCTGGACGGGCTTCTTCTGGAGTATTTCCGCAGGGAGTACTTAAACGACGGACTGTTCCGGCTGCAGTAGTGGAGAGTGCTTATGCTAAAACGGTTGAACAATGAAAAACTGATCGTGGGCTATGACCTGGGCGATGCGTACTCCCAGATCAGCTACGCCCTGTCCGAGAGCGACAGCGTGGAGACCCTCTCCCTGGTGGCCGGAGGAGAAAGCTACAATATTTTCACCGCCCTGTGCAAGCGTCAGGGAGCAAACCAGTGGTTTTACGGGAGGGAGGCCATCCGCTACGCGGAGGAGACCGGGAGCGTCCTGGTGCGGGATCTGGTGACCCTGGCGCGGAAGGGGGAGCCGGTGGTCATCGAGGAGACGGAGTATGAGCCGGTGGGGCTTTTGACGCTGTTTGTGAAGCGAAGCCTGGGACTTCTGTCACAGGTGTCCGCCCCGGAGCGCATTTACGCCATGGCGATCACCGGGGAGGGGATGGACGGCGAGCTGCGGGAGGTGCTGCGGGAGGTGGTGGACAGGCTGTCGCTGCGGACGGACCGTATTCTGATCCAGAGCCACACGGAGAGCTTTTATAATTATATGATCCATCAGGAGAAGGCCCTGTGGAGTCAGCGGGTTCTGCTGCTGGAGTATGGGGAGGATCGTCTGCGGGCGCTCTTTTTGGAGTGTAACCGCAGGGCCAATCCGGTGGTGGCGTTTGTGGAGAAGTCGGAGTATCCGTTCCGCGTCCCGGACGGGGACGACCTGGAGGAGATGCTTCCAGCCCAGGCCGCCCGGACGGACCGGGAGCTCTTGCAGATCGCGGAGGAGCTCTGCCAGGGGACTCCGGTGTCCTGCGTCTACCTGATCGGGGAGCGGTTTGCCGGGGACTGGATGCGGGAGTCCCAAAAATTTCTGTGCAGAGGGCGGCGGGTCTTTCAGGGGAACAATCTCTACAGCAAGGGAGCCTGTTTTGGCATGATGGAGCAGATCCGCCCCAGCGAGACGGGAAAGTCGCATATGTTCCTGAGCGAGGAAAAGCTGAAGGCCAACATCGGGATGAAGCTCCTGCGCCAGGGGGAGGAGATCTACTGCGCGCTTTTGGACGCCGGGACGGACTGGTACGAGGCGGATCATACCTTTGAGTTTTATATGCAGGGGGGCAATCGGGTGGAGCTTGTCATCACTTC
>CANPWJ010000015.1 GCA_947584035.1 uncultured Acetatifactor sp.
AGGCATCTTTTTTTCTATTAAGATCAGAAAAGCACTTCCAGCTTAAGTATTGTCGGAAGTGCTTTGTCTACAGTCTGAAGGGTGCTTCCAAGAGTGGAAGTACCCTTTGCTCTCAGTTGCTTATGGAAGAATTCAGTTTACTTTGCAAGGTGTCAATTTCAGCTTTGAGTTTTTCATTTTCTTCTTCAAGATTCTTTTTGGCGTCTGTCAGGACTGCGATCTGATCCTTTAGAAATTCTATGGTTTTTTTATCCTGCGCATAATGATGGGAAAAGTCTGGGAAGTATTTGATTAAGGCAAGGGCTTCTATCTGCTTGTATGTATCAGAAGCCGGGTCGATCCGTCCGCTTTGCTGGTATAGGATCCGGTTAATGCTTACTGTTCTGATGTCGTTAAGTTTTAATACGGAATCATGTGAAATAAACGAGAAGTCATCGCTTTTCAAAAGGAACAGGTCACTTTTGGAAGCTGGGAAATCCACAGGGTGGTATACGTCGCTATGTTTTTTCGGGTCGTAGGAAAAAATCGGCAGAACATAAAGAAGCCTCTGCTTGATTCCGATCACAAGTCCACGATGTTCGTAAGACATTTCGGGAATATAATTCTTGCCAAACTCAAATTGGTATATTTCTCCCTTTTTTACTGGTCTGTGCTGAAAAGATTTATTTCTGTTATCGGCCCAGCGAAAGTCGGACTTAGAAATACGGTCAAGTTCATCGGGTTTGACCGTATTTGCAACAATAATTTCGTTGGTTTTGCTTTGTGCCTTAAGATATTCTTTCAATGGATCTTCTCCTTAGCGTCTGTAAGTAAAAAAGGGCATGGCGCTAACCATACCCTGCTCTGGTTGACCAGAGTGACCTTGTCGGTCAAGTTACCCTTTCGCATGTGGTCTCGTCGACCAAAAAACATTTTTGAAAGTGTAAAAAATGCTTTTTAGAGGATCTGTGCTCCTCTATTTATATTATACACAATCTTGCCGAAAACACCAGCGCTTTTTGAAAATTTTTATGCGCGTGTAGGTTTACAATACCAAACAGGGAAGAAAGTATTGAAAAATCCATCTTGCCAGATACGTCCGGTTATGGTACTATATTATTTGTCAGGTCATCCGTCGGATGCCGGACGGAATCCGCTGCAAGGCGAGAAATGCGGGGCTCCATGGTCAAGCGGTTAAGACATCGCCCTTTCACGGCGGTAACACGGGTTCGATTCCCGTTGGAGTCATGTGCGCAGAGATTGCGCATAAGCGCCTAATTGGGCTTGCGGATCTTTAGCTCAGTTGGTTAGAGCAACCGGCTCATAACCGGTCGGTCCTGGGTTCGAGTCCCTGAAGATCCACTTGAGACAAAAAGCGCTCAGAGAATTATCCAATGATCCATATGATATGGCCCAGTGGCTCAGTTGGTTAGAGCGCCGCCCTGTCACGGCGGAGGTCGTCGGTTCGAGTCCTGGGAGAGCATCTGCCTTACAAGCAGAGGGTCATAGGTTCGAGCCCTATAGGCCCCATGGAAAGAGCGCCGTAAATGCTCTAAGAGACTTCCTTATCGCGAGGGTTTCCGCGTGGCAGGGGAAGGCTCTTAGAGCATTTTTCATGCGCGGAGCGCCTTACGTCTCCTGCGGTTCGTACAGTGCGCGCAGCCGCTCCAGATACCGGTATCGCTCCTGGGCCTGGCGGGCCGCATCCCGGAACAGCTCTTTCGCCTGTTCGGGATGCTTTCTCGCCAGGATGGCATAGCGGTTTTCTCCGGACAGGAATTCCTCATAGCGCAGGACCGGAGCTTTGCTGTCCAGCTGAAAGGGATTCTGCCCGCTGGCCGTCCGGGAGGGATCAAAGCGGAAAAGGTGGTAATAGCCGGCTTCCACCGCCTTCCGCTCCTCGTGCTGGGAGCTCCCCATCCCCGCCTGGATGCCGTGGGCGATGCAGGTGGCGTAGGCGATGACGAGGGAGGGGCCGGGGTAGGCGGCGGCCTCCGTGAAGGCACGGACGGTCTGGTTTAAGTCCGCTCCCATGGCTACCTGGGCCACATAGACGTCCCGGTAGGTCATGGCGATGGAGGCGAGATCCTTTTTGCGGGTTTTCTTTCCGCCGGTGACGAAGCGGGCGGTGGCGCCCAGGGGTGTGGCTTTGGACGCCTGGCCCCCAGTGTTGGAATACACCTCCGTGTCCAGCACCAGGAGGTTGATATTGCGGCCGCTGGCGAGGACATGGTCCAGGCCGCCAAAACCGATATCGTATCCCCAGCCGTCTCCGCCGATCACCCACTGGATCGTGCCGTCCCCGCCGGCTTCCCCCCGGGTCTCCTGCGCCATGAGCATACCGAAACCGAATTCCGCGGCATCCTCAAAGAGGGAGTTGGACCAGGCGGGGCCGCGCCCCTCCTCGTCCAGGCAGTAGGCGGTGGAGGGACAGGAGTTGGCCCAGATGGAGGAGCAGCCGGTAGCGTTGGCGATATACATCCGGGGGCCGAAGAGCTGCGTCAGCAGCTTCACATAAGGGGTCTCCCCGCAGCCCGCGCACGCTCCGGAGAATTCCAGATAGGGCTTCAAAAACTGGCTGCCCTTGACGGTGGAGCGCCGGAATTTCTCCAATGCCTCCTTCTTGGGGGGAAGGCTTTTTCCGTAGTCGAACCACTCCTGATGTTCCGCGTGTTCGAGGGCCGGCTGCATCCCAAGCGCCTTCTTGGACGCGTCCTGTCCCCCGGCCTGTCTGCCGGGGCAGATGGCGGCACAGGAGCCGCAGCCCGTACAGTCCGTCTGGGAAACGGTGATGGAGAAGGCCAGATCCGGCAGTCCGGTCATGGGGAGGGATGTCATTCCTTCCGGGGCCTCCGCCAGCTCCTTGGCGGTCATCACCACAGGTCGGATGACCGCGTGCGGGCAGACGTAGGAGCACTGATTGCACTGGATGCAGTTTTCCGGGCGCCAGACAGGGATCTCCGTGGCCACGTTCCTCCGCTCGTGGGCAGTGCTGCCGGGAGGGGTGAAGCCGTCCGCGTAGGGGAGAAAGACGGACACCGGGAGATCGTTCCCCCGCTGATCCGTCACGGGCTGCTGAAGATTGCGCACGTAGGAAAGCAGGTCGGGGCGGCCGGGCAGGAGCGGATGATCCGTCCGGGGATTGGAGGAGCCGTCCTTCCATTCCGGGGGCACCGGGATCTCCTCCACTTCGTACAGGCCCCGGTGGATCGCCTCCCGGTTCATTTGGATGATGTGTTCGCCCAGCTGTCCGTAGCTTTCCCTAGCTGCCTCCTGGAGGAGTCCCTCCGCCTCCTCCGGAGAAAGAAGGCCGCTCACCCGGAAGAAGGCCGCCTGGAGGATCGTGCTGATCTTGCCGTTGAGCCCGATCTCCTTTCCAATCCCCAGGGCGTCGATCCGGTAGAAGCGGATGTGCCGGCGGGCCAGGCAGGTCTTGACGGCTTCCGGCAGATACGCCTCCAGCTCCGCCCCGCGGTAGGGGCAGTTTAGCAGGAAGGTGCCGCCCTCCCGGATCTCCTGGACGATCTCGTATTTGTGCAGATAGACCGGGTTATGACAGGCGGCCAGGTCGGCGGAGCGGATCAGGTAGGCGCTGTGGATGGGGCTTTTCCCAAAGCGGAGATGGGAGATGGTCAGCCCTCTGGATTTTTTGGAGTCGTATTCAAAATAGCCCTGCACCTGCAGATCGGTGTGATCGCCCAGGATCTTCACGGTGTTCTTGGTGGAGCTGACGGTGCCGTCCCCGCCCAGCCCCCAGAATTTGCAGGAGAGCGTGCCCGCTGGCGTGGTGGCCGGGATGGGCCGCAGAGGGAGGGACAGATGGGTCACGTCGTCCTCGATGCCGACGGTAAAGGATTTCCGGGTGCGGTTTTGGTAGACGGCGGCGATCTGGTCCGGCGTGGTGTCCTTGGAGCTTAAGCCGTAGCGGCCGGAAAAGACGGTGACATACTGAAAAGGGCTGTCCTGGAGGGCGGCCAGCACGTCCAGGTACAGGGGCTCGCCCGCGGAGCCCGGCTCCTTGGTGCGGTTGAGAACGGAGATCCGGTTCACGGTCCTGGGCAGGGCCGCCGTCAGGGCCTGGGCGGGGAAAGGGCGGTAGAGATGGAGGGCGATCAGACCGTATTTCTCCGGGGGATCTGTCTGTGCCCCGGGAGCCCCGGCCTCCAGATATTCCCGGATGGTCTCGCAGACGCTTCCCATGGCGATGATGACGTGATCGGCGTCCGGCGCCCCGTAGTAATTTACCAGCCCGTAGGAGGTGCCCAGCTTTTGGTTGATCTTTTGCAGGGTTTGTTCCACGATGCCGGGGAGCGCTTCGTAGTATGGATTGGAGGCTTCGCGCGCCTGGAAAAAGACGTCCGGATTCTGGGCGGAGCCGTACATGCGTCCGTGGCTGGGGTGGAGGGAGCGTGCCCGGAAGCGGGAGAGCGCTTCTAAGTCCAACAGCTCTTTCAGGTCGCTGTCGCTCCAGACGGCCGTTTTTTGGAGCTCGTGGGAGGTGCGGAAGCCGTCGAAAAAGTGGATAAAGGGAATGCTCCCCTGCAGGGCAGATACGTGTGCCACAGGCGCCAGGTCCATCACCTCCTGGACGCTGCCGGAGGCCAGGATGGCGGCCCCGGTCTGTCTGCAGGCGTAGATGTCGGAGTGGTCTCCGAAGATGGAGAGGGCGTGGGTGGCGATGGTGCGGGCGGCCACATGAAAGACGCCCGGCAGGAGCTCTCCGGCGATACGGTAGAGGTTTGGCAGCATCAGGAGCAGCCCCTGGGAGGAGGTGAAGGTCACCGCCAGGGCTCCGGCGGACAGGGCGCCGTGAACCGCGCCGGCGGCTCCGGCCTCGGACTGCATCTCATAGACGGAGAGCGTGCTGCCGAAAAGGTTTTGCCTCCCTTTCCCGGCCCACTCGTCCACCGTCTCCGACATGGGGGAGGAGGGAGTGATGGGATAGATGGCGGCGATCTCACTGTAGGCGTAGGCTGCGTGGGCGGCCGCCTGATTGCCGTCCATGGTGCGGTATGTTCTCTGGATCATGTCTGAAAACCTCCTGAAATGTAGGTGGAAAATGTAGGTGAAAGGTCTGAAATTTTTGATTAGTATTTCATGCTTCCGGGCAGATTATTCCTTGACACTCCTTTTACTTAGCGATATACTAAAACTAATAAAATCACGCAATTTTTTCTTGGTTTGAGACAATTCTTCCGCACCCGTGAATGTGGAAGAGAATGGGAGAGAAGGCATGGTAGAATACATATTGGGCAATTATCTTGTGGAGACCGGTAAGATTACGAGAGAGCAGTTGCAGCAGGTTATGTCCAAGCAGGATTCGGTGCGTGTAAAGCTGGGACTGATCGCCGTGGAAGAAGGGCTGATGACCATGGAGCAGGCCGACGAGGTCAATCGGATGCAGGCGGTGATGGATCAGCGCTTCGGCGATATCGCGGTGCTCAAAGGCTACCTCACGGAAGAGCAGATCACCAAGCTGGTCAAGAAGCAGGGGAGTCCCTATCTGGTATTTATACAGACGCTGGTGGACGAAGGATTGGTCTCTATGGAGGAAATAGACTGGCTCCTGAATGATTTCCGAAAGGCGGGAGGCTACAGCAATTCGGAGCTGGAGGATATCAAGAGCGACGACGTGGACCGCATCCTGCCGCTGATGCTTCCCGAGGAGGCGCGGCAGTTCCAGGGGCTGGTGGGCGCAGCTGTCCGCACCATGATCCGGCTGGTGGACCGGCACAGCTATCCGGGCCGCGGAGCCATGGTGGATTCCATGCCGGGGGAGCCCATGGTGAGCCAGGTGCTGGCCTGGGAGGAGGGGATCGTGAGCTGTCTCTCGGAGCGGGACGGCGCTCTGCTCAAGGTGTGTTCCGTGTTCGGGCAGGAGGAGTTCGAACAGCTGGACCTGGATTCGCTGGACGCGGCGGGAGAGCTTTTAAACTGCATCAACGGCCTGTACACGTCCGGCCTCAGCAGACAGGGAGTCTTTCTGGAGCTGATGCCGCCGGAGTATACCGAGGTGAGAGAACCGATCAAGAAGAATACGATCTGCAGGATTCCGATTTTTGTGGGGGACCGGGGACTTTATTTTACAGTGGCAGAACTAATATAGGAGGAGATAGATATGGCTACAGTATTGATGGTGGATGATTCCAGAACATCCAGAAAGATCCTGCGGGCGACTTTGGAGAGGGGAGGATTCACGGTCGTGGGCGAGGCGTCCAACGGAGAGGACGGTTACCTGAAATACAAAGAGCTCCGGCCGGATATCGTCACCATGGATATCACGATGCCCACCATGGACGGCATCGAGTCCTTAAGTCTGATCAAGAAGGAGGACCAGGACGCGAAGGTGATTATGATCACGGCGGCGGGCCAGAAGGAGAAGATGGTGGAGGCCCTCAAGAGAGGGGCGGAGGAATTCATCATCAAGCCCTTCGATGAGAAGGAAGTGATCGAGACGCTGAACCGTGTGGCGGAGCGGGAATTTTAAAAATAGTGCTTGACTTTTTCACAGGCAAAGGTTACAATATTCCATGTTGCAGACGTAAGCAGGCTGCGGCGGAGAGTGTGCGTGTAGCTCAGCTGGATAGAGCACTTGGCTACGGACCAAGGTGTCGGGGGTTCGAATCCTCTCACGCACGTTTTAGAAAAAGTTTATAATTAGTTCCCGGACTGTATATTTACGGGGAACGAAAGGCGTGCTAAAATAAGTTTGTTAGCACGCTTTTTTGCGCGAATGAGCTGAGGTGGGAAGGAAGTGTTGCGGCGGTGAACGGCGGAATCATCTATGATGCCAGACGGATCAAGGCATATGAGGGCTTTTGGGCGCTTGGCGAGTATGCCGGAAAGGAAAAGGACTGGCTGGAGGCCCTGTGGGAGGAGCTGATCCTGGACGGGGATATGATGAAGGAATTCATGTATTACCTGGATCACCACACGCTTTTGGACGAGGTGAAGTGCCGCGGCTATTCTCTGACGGATCTCTATGTGTGGCAGATGGACCGCTACAATCTGATCCGCGATATCGGGAAGAACACCTCCTCATGCAATAAGGAAGCGATGGTGTTGAACGCGTTCCGCACCATGTTCGATATGAGGCGGGATCCGGACACCTACGTGAGGAGACTGACCTCCGGGCGGGGGATGGATCAGCTGTAAAAAGGCTTCATGGAAGGGAAAAGATGGATAAACGGGAATTTCTGGACAGATTGCGAGGCGCTCTGAGCGGCAGGATAGCGGCCGGCCTTGTGGCGGAAAATATGGATTATTACGAGAATTATATCAACACGGAGATCCGAAAGGGGCGCTCGGAGGAGGAAGTGCTCTCCTCCCTGGGGGATCCCAGACTGCTGGCCAAGACGATCATCCAGACCCAGGGCGGCAGATCGGAAACCCGGGGCAGCGCCGGATATCAGAACGCCCAGTATCAGAATGCGCAGTACCGGAGCGCGCAGTATCAGGGCACACAGTACCAAAACGCGGGATACCGGGACAGCCGGTATCGGGACGCCGGGGCCCGGAGGGCTTTCCGGAACGGGCAGGACGGTTCCCGGGAGGCGGATCCCGGCACAGGCAGAGTCCACAGCTTTCAGATGCCCGCGTGGCTCGTGGTCTTTTTGGGGGTGCTGGTGTCGGTGGTGATCCTGATGGCGGTATTCTCCATCCTCTCGTTTCTGGCGCCGCTGCTTTTGATCGTCTTTGCCATCTTTTTGGTGGTCAAGCTGTTCCATGGGTGGCTGAAGTGACGGGTGTCCGGGTGAATATGCGAATATGCAAAAAAAGGATATGAGCCGTCAGGGGAGCTGACGGCTCATATGAGGGGAGTATAAATAATTAATATAGGGGTGTAAATAGCGAACATAACTATTTACATTTTTTATTATAGTACAAAAGACCTAAAAAAGCAACCCATCAATAGTACCAAAGTACTACAAAAATTTGCGGATAGTTTTTGTAGGATTTGACATACTACTCCTGTAACTATCAACCAACGGGAGAAGTGAGGGTTGGGCAGAAGGGTGTTCAGCCGCCGGGTCATCGTGTCAAAGGATTGCTGCGCGTTCTTTCGCCGTAGCCCGGGTTTTGACAGCTCCCGGGAACGGTCGCAGCATGGAGGCTAAACATGTCTTACAACAATCAGAACAATTATAGCAACTCTGACAGCCAGAACTGCAAGAACAGCAGCAACCAGAACAACAGTCAGAACAGCAGCAACCAGAACAACAGCAAGAACAGCAACAACCAGAACAACAGCAAGAACAGCAACAGCCAGAACAACAACTACTAAGCTGTCCGGTTCGAGAGAGTGCAGATAGGGGCGCCTGAGGGCGCTCCTATTTGTTGTTTACATCATTTCAAAAAAATTGTATACTTAAACTGATTGGGAAGATCAGGGGTATGTGAGAGAGGGATGTGAGATGAAGAGGTTTGAGCTGATCGCGCCCTGCCACTTTGGTATGGAGTCCGTCCTGAAGCGGGAGATCCAGGAGCTGGGCTACGACATTACGGAGGTGGCGGACGGCAGGGTCACTTTTTTCGGAGACGGGGAGGCGCTCTGCAGGGCCAATGTCTTTCTGCGGACGGCGGAGCGCGTCCTGATCAAAATAGGCAGTTTTCCCGCGGAGACCTTTGAGGAGCTATTTCAGGGAACCAGGGCCCTGCCCTGGGAGGAATATCTTCCCCGGGACGGGCGGTTCTGGGTGGCGAAGGCCGCCAGCGTCAAGTCCAGGCTGTTCAGTCCCTCGGATATCCAGTCCGTTATGAAAAAGGCGATGGTGGAACGGCTGAAGGGGGTTTATCATGTCTCCTGGTTCGAGGAGAGCGGCGCGGATTTTCCCATCCGGGTCTTTTTGATGAAGGATCAGGTGACCGTCGGGCTGGACACCACCGGGGAATCTCTGCACAAGAGGGGCTATCGGAAGCTGGCCGCGAAGGCTCCGATCGCGGAAAATCTGGCCGCGGCCCTGATCCTGCTCACCCCCTGGAAGGGGGACCGCATCCTGGTGGATCCTTTCTGCGGAAGCGGGACGATCCCCATCGAGGCCGCCATGATGGCCGCCCATATGGCGCCGGGAATGAAGCGGAGCTTTACCGCCCGGACCTGGCCCCACATCGCGGAGGAGCGGCTGTGGCGGGAGACGCTGGAGGAGGCGGCCGATCTGGTGGATCTGCACGTGGAGACGGACATCCAGGGGTACGATATCGACGACGAGATGGTTTCGATTTCCAGGCAGAACGCGAAGCTGGCCGGCGTGGACGGCCTGATCCATTTTCAGCGCAGGGGAGTGGAACAGCTGAGCCACTCCGGCAAATACGGCTTTTTGATCACCAATCCTCCTTACGGAGAGCGGCTTCAGGATAAGGAGGAGCTGCCTGCGCTCTACCGGACGATCGGGGAGAGGTACCGGGAGCTGGATGCCTGGAGCCTGTATCTGATCACCGCCTATGAACAGGCGGAGGCGGCTATCGGCCGAAAGGCGGACAAGAACCGAAAGCTTTACAATGGAATGATCAAAACCTATTACTATCAGTTCCTGGGCCCCAAGCCCAAGGGCCGGAAGCACCCGGAGATCTGCGGCTGACCTGGGAGTGTCGGATCGGAGAGCATTCGACTGGGGAGTGCTGGATCGGGAAGCGTTGGGCAGGGAGTGTCGGATCGAGGAGCATTCGACTGGGGAGCGTCGGATCGGGGAGCATTAGACCTGGGAGCGTTGGACAGGGAGTGTCGGATCGGAGAGCATTGGACCGGGAAGCGCTGGATCGGGAAGCGTCAGACAGAGAGAAAAGCAGGGGCGTGATTGATGGAAGGGAAAGCCGTGTACGACAGCGAAAAAGTGAATATGACCGTCACTTTGATCCTGTGGACGGTCCTGTGTACGGTCTGCATGGCGCTCATGCTGTATGTGGCGGCGCACAAGACGGTGGTGATCGCGGACGAGGTCCCGGGTCGTCTGGCGCTGTCCGTGGCGGGCGGACAGGGAGCGTCGGCCCAGGGAGCAGAGGAACCGGGCGCGGGGGAAGCGGGCGTACAGGCTCTGGTGTTCGCCGCCGGGGAGGGGGCCCCGGGGAGCATCCGCATCCCGCTGGCGCAGGATGTCCGAGCGGAGGATGTGACGGTGGAGAACCGCTATCTGGACCGGGAGCTGTGGGTCTATCTGGAGGGGGCGGATGCGTCCTATTACAGAGAAAAGGCCATCTTGGGGGACATCGCTTCCGTGGCGGAAGGGCGCTGTGAGGAATACCACGGCGGTGTCATCCTGAAGATCCGGATGGAGCGGGTGTGGGAGTATTACAGTACCCTGGAGTATGATCCCTCGTCCGCGGACTCCGGCAATTTCGCGGTCATCAGCTTTCGGGATCCCCACCAGGTCTATCGCCAGGTCGTCGTGATCGATCCGGCGGGAGGCGGGAGCGACCGGGGGAGTCTGTACCGGGGCTATGCGGAAAAGACGCTGGCGCTCCAGGTGGCCCAGAGTGTTCCGGAGAAGCCGGGGACGGAGGATATCCGCCTGTATTTTACCAGGCTCGAGGATGTGGATGTGTCCGACCAGGAGCGGATCGATCTGGCGGAGGATGTGGACGCGGACCTGTATATCCGGATCGCGGCCGGTGAGGATGCGGATCCCGGGGTCTACGGCGTGGCCGGATCCTACAATGAGGAGTACTATATACCCGGCACGGGAAATGTACAGCTGGCGGACGCGCTGACGAGAAACGTGACCGTGGCCTCCTGTAACCGGGCGCTGGGGATCTCGCCGGCCCCTGAGGACAGTATCCTGAGGCAGCTCACCCTGCCGGCGGCGCAGATCGACGTGGGATTTCTGACCAATGAGAAGGAGGCTTCCCTCCTGGGACAGGCGTCCTACCGGGACAGGCTGGCCCAGGGGATTGCGGATGCGATCCTGGAAATTTACAAGCAGAATGAGGCAGAACGGGAAGCGGAGGATTAAAAAACAGGCCGAAGGATCCGCGGTTCTGCCCTGGAGGGAACGATGAGAGGGACTATTATTTTTGCCACGGGAAATGCGGGAAAGATGCGGGAGATCCGCTCAATCCTCTCGGATATGGGGAGGGAGATCCTTTCCATGAAGGAGGCGGGCGTCCAGGCGGAGATCCGGGAGGATGGGAGCACCTATGAGGAAAACGCGCTGATCAAGGCGCGGGCGGTGGCGGCCGGGATACGGGATACGTTTCCCCGGGCGATTGTGCTGGCGGATGATTCCGGACTGGAGGTGGATCATCTGAACCGGGAGCCGGGGATCCACTCCGCCAGGTATCTGGGCGAGGAGACCTCCTACCGTGTCAAGAATGCCTCCATCCTGGAGCGGCTGGAGGGCGTGCCGGAGGAGGAGCGCACGGCCCGGTTTGTCTGTGCCATCGCGGCAGTGCTGCCGGACGGAAGCGAGCGGACGGTCCGGGCGGCCATAGAGGGCTATATCGGACAGGAGGAGATGGGGAGCGGCGGCTTCGGCTACGACCCGATCTTTTATGTGCCGGAGTTTGGGAGGACCACGGCGGAATTGACCGAAGCGGAAAAAAATCAGATCAGTCATCGGGGAAAGGCATTAAGGCTTATGAAAGAGGAACTGAGAAGATATGACCTTCCCCGGGAGGAGGAGTTCTGTATCGGCCGGTACCGCGTCTGGCTGACCCACGGCCACAATTATTATGTGGCGATGGGAACGGACACCATCAAGCGGGAAGCGGCCGCCAGGCGCATGGATATCGTGATGTTTGGACACACGCACCGCCCCCTGATCGACACGGAGGGAGAAGTCATCGCCATCAATCCCGGCAGCCTTTCCTATCCGCGGCAGGAGGGGCGCAGACCCTCCTACATACTGATGGAGATGGATCCCCAGGAGGAGCTGCACTTCAGTCTCCGGTATCTGTGAGGCGGGAAGCGGCCGGCATTTACCGTGAGGAGCGGCCTACATCTGCACGGGGAGCGCCCGGTATCTGTGCGGGGGGTACCCGATATCTGCAGCGGGGAGCGGCCCACATCTGCACGGGGAGCGCCCGGTATCTGTGCGGGGGGTACCCGATATCTGCAGCGAGGAGCGGCCCACATCACATCCGTGTGGGGGCTTGACAGGGAGAAAGGGAATGGGCTATAATCGAAGAGCGGTAAACGGGGTGTGGCTCAGCTTGGCTAGAGCGCCTGGTTTGGGACCAGGAGGCCGCAGGTTCGAATCCTGTCACCCCGACTTTTTTTGTTCAAAATACCCTTTGACAACCGCTCGTTCTCCGATTATAATGATCCTAAACGTGTAGCAAGACTGCGTAAATCCAGTTCATGCTGCGCGTTATTTTTTTGTGAAAGGATGAACAGACATGGAAACAAATCTTTCTTTGGGAACGGAGCGCATCGGAAAGCTGATGAGGAGCTATGCGGTTCCCTGCATGATCTCTCTGCTGGTGGGGGCGCTCTACAACATTGTGGATCAGATCTTTATTGCAAATGCGCCGTATCTCGGCTCTTACGGCAACGCGGCGAACACGGTGGTATTTCCGCTGACGGTGATCGCGCTGGCCATCGCGGTCATGGTGGGCGACGGCTGCTGCGCCTATGTGAGCCTCAGCCTGGGAAAGAAGGAGCCGCAGAACGCGAGGAGAAGCGTGGGAAATTCCGTGGTGGTGATCCTGATCGCAGGGCTTCTCCTGTGCGCAGTCTATCTGCTGTTTGACAGGCCCATCATCGCATTCTTTGGCGGCACGGTCAATTCGGAGACGTTTCGGTACTCCCGGGAATATTTCTTCTATATCTCCCTGGGCATCCCGTTCTATATGTTCGGCCAGGCGCTGAATCCGATCATCCGGGCCGACGGCAATCCGAAGTTTGCGATGCTCTCCACCCTGGCGGGAGCGGTCCTGAACCTGATCCTGGATCCGGTCTTTATCTTTGGGCTGCGCTGGGGAATGATGGGGGCAGCGGCCGCAACCGTGATCGGGCAGGTGGTCACCGCCCTTCTGGCAGTCTGGTATCTGTGCCACATGCGGACGGTGCGGCCCGGAAAAGGGGACTTTTGCATCTGCCGGGAGATCCTGGGAAGGACGCTGGTTCTCGGCATCTGCAGCTTCCTGTCCCAGATCTCTCTGGTGGCGGCCATGGCTGCCATCAACAATATGGTGCGCAAATATGGAGCGCTGGATCCGGTGTTTGGCCAGGAGCAGTTTGCGCAGATCCCCATGGCGGTGGTCGGCATTGTCATGAAATTCTTTCAGATCGTCATCTCCGTTGTGGTGGGGATAGCGGCGGGGTGTATTCCCATTGTGGGCTACAACATGGGAGCGGGCCTGAAGCCCCGTGTGAAGGAGCTGTTCCTAAGGCTGCTGGCCGTGGAGGCGGCGGTGGGAACGGCTGCTTTTCTCATCGTGGAAGGCTGTCCGAGACAGCTGATCGCCGTTTTTGGGGCGGCCAATGAGAGCGTTTACTACACGGAATTTGCGGTAAAGGCGTTCCGCGTGTATCTGTGCATGGTGATCCTTGCCTGTGTGAACAAGGCCTGCTTTATTTTTCTGCAGGCGATGGGAAAGGCGGCGGCCTCCACGCTGCTCTCCATGGTGCGAGAGATCGTGTTCGGCGTGGGCTTTGCCCTGCTTCTGCCCCGGTTCTGGGGGCTGGACGGCGTGCTCTGTTCCATGCCCGTGTCGGATCTTTTGACCTTCCTCATCGCGGCGTACCTGATCCGGAGCACCTGCCTTTCGCTTGGCTCTGCCAAGGATCCGGCCGGGAGCGTCCGGCGGGAGTATGCTTCCGTGAAATAGAAATTGTACTTTGCTGAAAAACTGTTATAATAAGTGTGTCAGACTGCCGTCGTCCACAGGACGGCCTGAGAGAGGACAAACACGCATGAAGGACACACAGAAGGCAGAATTATTTGAACACACACCGATTCCCAACGCGGTGATGAAGCTGGCGGTCCCCACGATCGTCAGCTCTCTCGTGATGGTGATCTACAATCTGGCGGATACCTATTTTGTGGGTATGCTGAACGACCCCATACAGAATTCCGCCGTGACGCTGGCGGCTCCGGTGCTTCTGGCGTTCAACGCGGTGAACAACCTGTTCGGGGTCGGGACCTCCAGCATGATGAGCCGGGCGCTGGGGAGGAAGGATTACGAGACGGTCTATGAGAGCTCCGCTCTGGGCTTCTACTGTGCCCTGCTCTCCGCCGCTTTGTTTTCCCTGTTCTATACGGCCCTGCACACGCCGTTTCTGCGGATCCTGGGGGCGGACGGCACGACGGTGGAGGCCACCGCCGCCTATCTGCGGTGGACGGTCTCCTTCGGGGCGGTCCCGTCGATCCTGAATGTGGTGATGGCCTATCTGGTGCGGAGCGAAGGATCCTCCCTCCACGCCAGCATCGGGACCATGAGCGGGTGTCTGCTGAATATTCTCCTGGATCCGGTCTTTATCCTGCCCTGGGGGCTGAACATGGGGGCGGCGGGAGCGGGCCTGGCCACCTTTCTCTCCAACAGCGTGGCCTGTGCGTATTTCTTTGTACTTCTGTTTGTCAGGCGCGGAAAGACCTATGTCTGTGTCAGCCCGGCCCGGCTGCGGTGCAGGAAGGCGATTATCGCCGGCATCGGCGCGGTGGGGATCCCGGCCGCTATCCAGAACCTTCTGAATGTGACCGGAATGACCGTGCTGAACAATTTTACCTCCGCCTTCGGGTCGGACGCCGTGGCGGCCATGGGGATCGCACAGAAGGTCAACATGGTGCCGGTGCAGATCGCCCTCGGCTTCTCCCAGGGTGTTATGCCTTTGGTGGGATACAGCTACGCGGCCGGAAACGCGGAGCGTCTCAAAAAGACGATCCTCTATGCGGGCAGGATCATCCTGGTGTTTATGGCGGTGGTGACGGTGGGATATTATATGGGGGCGGGGGCGCTCTCCGCTCTGTTTATGGAAAATCCGTCCGTTATCGCCTACGGCACTCGGTTTTTGCGGGGACTCTGCCTCGCCATGCCGTTTCTCTGCATGGATTTTCTGGGCGTGGGCGTGTTTCAGTCCTGCGGCCTGGGACGGAACGCCCTGCTCTTTGCGGTTCTTCGGAAGATCGTCCTGGAGATCCCGGCGTTGTTTCTCTTAAATGCCCTGTTTCCCCTGTACGGGCTGGCTTATGCACAGTTTGTGGCGGAGGTCGTCCTGTCCGCTGCCGCCGTGGCGGTGCTGTACCGGCTGATCCGGAGACTGGAGGCACAGGCGCAGACCTAGTCCGCGTCCCGCTTGTCTCGCCCTGTCCTTTGTGATAAAATCAGATTGACCTACGAACGGATGAAATGGGGAAGGTGGTATCAGCCGTGAGGAACCGAAGAAGTACAAAAATCGTAGCCGTCCGGAAAATCGCAGCCGTCCTCCTGGCGGTGCTCGCGGCGGGGGCTTCATTCTGCGGGAGGGTTTGCGCCGAAGACCGGCCTTTTCACGGAGGAGGAGAACGCCTATATCCAGGAGGGGAAAACGCTGCGGGTGGGCTATGTGAGTGACCGCAGGCCGGTGTCCTTTCGGGGCGGGGACGGTCAGCTGGCGGGCATTTCCCGGTATATCTTTGACCGGATCGCCGAGATCAGCGGTCTGCGGTTTGAATACATCGAGATTCCTTCCGGAAACATTACCTATGATTATCTGGTGGGGGAGGGCTTCGATCTGGTCACCAGCGTGGAGTACAACCAGGAGAACCGGGAGGCCCGGGGAATCCTGATCAGCAACCCGTATCTGTCCAGCCGCAAGGTCATCGTGGCCAAGGAGGGACTGAATTTTAAGCCGAACGCGCCCTATACGGTGGCGGTCTCCACCGGTTCACAGACGCTGCGCAAGGTGATAAACGGCCAGTATCCGAATTTCAAGCTGGTGGATTATCCCTCCATTGAGGCGTGTTTGGACAGCGGGGAGGCGGATCTTTTGATCCAAAACCAGTATGTGGTGGAATACTGGCTCTATCGGCCCGCCTATCAGGACCTGATGGCCATTCCGGTGCTGGAAATGAGCGACCAGATGTGCTTTTCGGCGGTGGTGCCCATCGGCGGTGAGGACAGCGAGCTGTGGCAGGAGAGGGAACTGCAGATCTCCATCATCAACAAGGCCATCGCCCAGCTGTCGGACGCGGAGGTGGCCGGGTATGTGATCTCCTCCACGCTGGACAATCTGTACGAATATACGGTTTCTGATTTTGTGTACCAGTATCGCTATACCCTGATCCTGCTGGGGATCGCCGCGGCCCTGATCGGTATCCTCGTGTATGTGGCGCTGCGCGCCCGGATCCGTTCCATCAATGACCGGGCGGACGCCAAGGCCAAGGGAGATTTTCTCTCCGCCATGAGCCACGAGATCCGCACGCCCTTAAACGGCCTGATCAGCCTGAATTACCTGATGGCGCAGAATGTAGGGGACCAGGATAAGATAGCGGGCTATCTGCGGCAGTCCTCCGCGGTAGCACAGTACCTTCTCTCCCTGGTGAACAATGTCCTGGATATGTCCAAGCTGCAGGATCAGGAGATGGAGCTGGAGGAGAAGCCGGTGGATCTGCAGCTGCTGCTGGAGACGGTGGAGACGGTGGAGCGGGACGGCATGGACAAGCTGGGGATCGGGCTGGAGGCGGACATCCGGCTGTCCTGGCCGTGGATCCTGGGAGACGCGGTCCGGATCCAGCAGGTGCTTCTCAACCTGTTGGACAATGCGCGCAAGTACACGGGACAGGGGGGCATGGTGACGATCCGGGCCAGACAGACCAGATGTCAGAGCGGAGACGTCCTGACCCAGATACAGGTGATCGACAACGGGCGCGGCATGAGCGAAGAATTTCAGAAAAAAATCTTCCATCCCTTTACGCAGGAGCGGGACACCGTGTCCCAGGGGAACCAGGGGACCGGCCTGGGACTGTCCATCTGTGCCCTTCTGGCCAACCGCATGGGCGGGGAGCTGCGGGTGAAGAGCAGACAGGGAGAGGGAAGTCAGTTTACCTTTACGTTTGTGGCAGGACAGGCGGCTTCCCATGCGCGGGAGGATGCGGAGAAGGGGGAAGAAAAGCGCGCCGCGGGCTCTCTGCCGCGGATCCTCATCGCGGAGGACAATGAGCTCAACGCCCAGCTCCTGGAGGAGCTGCTGGAAGGGGAGGGCTTTGAGGTTCGGCATGTGGAGAACGGCAAAAAGGCGGTGGAGGCCTTCGAGGCGTCGGCTCCCGGGGAGTACGGCGTGATCCTGATGGACCTGCTGATGCCGGAGATGAATGGGTATGAGGCTTCCCGGGCGATCCGCGCCCTGAAGCGCCCGGATGCCCGCACCGTCCGGATCTTTGCCAGCACGGCCAACACCTTCCCGGAGGACCGCCAGAAGGCATTCCAAAGCGGGATGGACGACTTTATCGCCAAGCCCATCAACATTAAGGAGCTGTTAAAAAAGCTGCGGATTTAGAGGCGCTGGGGCCGTCCTCTCCCGGGAGAATCTGCCCAGCGGGATCACTGTCCTGGTCGCCGCCTTTCTCTGTTATAAAAAGAAGCTTTATAAAAACTTATATAGATACCCGTCCGGAGAGGTTATTTTTACAAAATTTGGGTATGGTGTAAATAACCGGGAACGGTTTTCGGCCTCTCTATGGCCCCGGCAGGGGACAGGTGCAGGGATGCCGCTGCCCCGGCGAAAACGCAGGGGAGGGCCTAAAGGGTATGGATGTGGGAAAGAGGGAAAAGGGCGGCGTCTGGAGCGGACTTTGGGAATATTGCCGGAGGGTGCGGTGGAGCGCCGTCTTTCTGGCCGTGCTGGCCTTTCTGACACACGGCTCGGTCCTGTTTTCCCAGCGGTTTGGGATCGACACGGACTTCATTATGAATGGGAGTCATAATTTTGAGCTGATCGGAAGGCAGGGGCTGGTCTGGCTGGCAAAGCTGCTGGGTCTGGAATGGTTCAATCTGTATTATGCCCAGATCCTCGCCCTGCTCTTTGTGGTTTTGGCTCCGATCTTTTTCGGAGCGCTTTTTTTCCTGGCGGGAGGGCGGAAGGAGCCTGCGGGATGGGCCCTGGCCGCGCTGGGAAGCTCCTGGATTGCCTCCCCTTTCTGGGCGGCGCAGATCTATTTCCTGAACCAGAGCCCCCAGGTGCTGTTCGCCTGTGTCCTGGCCGCCGCGGGTCTTTTTTTGACGGAGTATGCCCGGAGAGATCCAAGGGGCAGATGGTATGCCGTTTTGGCGGCGGTGGGGCTGATGAATGTGATCTTTGCCTGTTATCAGGTGCTGACGGTGGTTTATGCCGTGGGGGCCGCGGCCCTGTTTTTGCTGGGGCATCTGGACCGGGAACGAAGCGTGAGGCAGCAGCTTGGCTGGCTCTTTTTTCACGGGGGATGCTTTCTGGCGGGGGTGCTGTCCTACTGGCTGGTGTCCCGGCGGTTCTTTCTGGGTGGGAGCGATTATCTGATGAGCCAAATGGCCTGGGGAGAGACCGGCTTTTGGCTGGGGCTTCGGCGGTGCGCTACGGCGGTCCTGGCAACGCTGCGGCCCGGCCCGCCCTATTATTCCGGGTGCTACGGTGTGTTCGTCCTGCTCTTTTTGGGCGTGACCCTTTGGCACCTGGCCGTCTCCGGGAAGCGCCGCCCCGGAAGCGGTATCCTGATCCTGCTGGCGGAGCTCTTTGTGGCGGGGGCGCCCTATCTCTT
>CANPWJ010000016.1 GCA_947584035.1 uncultured Acetatifactor sp.
GGAGCCCACTCAGGCTTCCGGAGAGCCTTCTCAGGAGGCGGGGGAGTCTGCCCGGGAAGCGGGGGAGCCGGACGAGATGGAGCGCCTGGCCGAAGCCGGGATCCACACGGATTCTGGGCTCTCCTACTGCCGTGGGGACCGCGCCTTCTATCTGCAGATGCTGACCATGTTCGTGCAGGAGGCGGAGCGTCGGTCCGGGGAGATCGACCAGCTGTTTGCACAGGAAAATTATACGGACTACGCCACCCAGGTACACGCTCTGAAGAGCACCGCTAAGCTCCTGGGGGCGGACGGACTCTCGGAGGAGGCGCGGGTCATGGAGGCCGCCGCCAAGGAGAAGAACGAATCCTATGTGAAGGAGCACCATGAAGCCCTGCTGTCCTCCTACCGGGATACCGGCCGGATGATCGGGGAGGCCATCGGCGTCCAGGCGGAGGAGACCGGGGACGGGGCGGAGGAAGAGGCTGCGCCGGGTGAGGAGATCGCAAAGGAGGAGCTGTTGGAAGGGCTTGCGCGGCTGCGGGAGAGCCTGGACACCTTCGAGGCGGACAAGGCGCAGGAGCTTTTGGAGGAGCTCGGCGGCCGCAGCTGGCAGGGGCGTCCGGTGCGGGCGCTGCTCAAGGAGATCGGGAGAGACGTGGAGGATTTTGAGCTGGAAGCGGCCTCCGAAAAGGCGGCTTCCCTGATCGAAGGCCTGGAAGGAGGTGAGGTCTGATGCGGCTTGGAATGTTATTTCGAAAGATAACGGGGGATGTCAATACCTCCCTGCAGGAGCGGATGTTTCGGCTGATCTCCTTTACCGGGCTGGTGGGCCTGGCGCTGGGCGGCGTCGTAGGCTGTCTGGCGGGGGAGGATGCCTTCAATCAGATCGCCATGCTCATAGCGCTTGCGTTTTTTGCGGCCGCCGTCTATCTCACGCTCCGCCGTCATCGGATCCAGCGGGGAGCCATCGTCATATCGGCCATCGTCCTGTTCGTGGTGCTGCCGTTGAATTTCTTCACGGCGGGAGGGATCTACGGGGGCGGCCCCATCTGGTTCGTCCTGGGGTTTGTGCTGGTCACGCTTATCGTGGAGGGAAGGGCCAAGTATGTGCTGCTGGCCGGAGGCTGCGCGGTGTCCCTGTTCTGCTATTACGCCGCCTATTTCCACCCGGAGCAGATCGTCCAGCACACGCTGGAGATGGCGTACATCGATTCCCTGATAACACTCGTCATCGTATCCTTTGTGGTCTGCGGTATGCTGCTCTTCCAGAGCGCGGAGTACCAGGTGGAAAATGAGAAGGCCCAGAAGCAGAAGAAGGAGATCGAGGAACTGATCCAGGCGCAGAACCGGTTCTTTTCCAGCATGAGCCACGAGATCCGCACTCCCATCAACACCATCATCGGCCTGAACGAGATGATCCTGCGGGAGGCCGTATCCGACGAGGTGGCGGAGGACGCGAAGAACATCCAGAACGCCAGCAAGATGCTGCTGGCCCTGATCAACGATATTCTGGATATGTCCAAGATCGAGAGCGGAAAAATGGATATCGTCCCCGTCAACTACGACGCGGGAAACATGCTGTCCGACATCGTGAACATGATCTGGGTGCGGGCCCGGGAAAAGGGACTGGACTTCCATATCGACGTGGAGGAGAGCATCCCCTCCCAGCTGTACGGGGATGAGGTGCGCATCAAGCAGATCCTGATCAATCTGCTGAACAACGCCGTCAAATACACGGCGGAGGGCTCCATCACCCTGTCCATCCAGCTCCAAAGCCTATATCTCCTACTCCGTGTCGGATACGGGTATGGGGATCAAGAAGGAGAGCATCCCGCATCTGTTCGACGTGTTCCAGCGGGTGGACGAGGAAAAGAACCGTTACATCGAGGGCACCGGGCTGGGGCTCTCCATCGTGAAGCAGCTGGTGGATCTGATGGGAGGAGAGATCGCGGTCAACAGCGTCTATGGAAAGGGCTCCACCTTTTTGATCACCCTGCCACAGCAGGTAGTGGCGGAGAAGCCGCTGGGAGAGCTGGATCTGGAGAAGAAGCACGCCCTGGGGGCCAGAGAGCATTACCGTGCCCTGTTTGAAGCGCCCAAGTCCCATGTCCTGATCGTGGACGACAACAGCACGAATCTGCTGGTGGCGGAAAAGCTTCTGCAGGACACGAAGGTTAATGTCCAGACGGCTTCCAGCGGTGCGGAGTGTTTAAAGCTCACCCTGCAGAAACGGTACGACGTGATCCTCATGGATCACCTGATGCCGGTCATGGACGGCATCCAGTGTCTCCACAAGATCCGCACCCAGACGGGCGGGCTGAACCTGGAGACCCCGATCGTGGCCCTTACGGCCAACGCCGGAGGAGAGAACCAGGCCCTCTATGCCAGGGAGGGCTTCGACGGCTACCTGCTGAAGCCCGTCACCGGGATTCAGCTGGAGACGGAGCTTCTGCGGCTGCTTCCCAGGGAGCAGGTGCAGGTGAACAGCGCGTCGGATGTAAACGACCTGGTGGTGGGGCCGGTCCTGGGGCACAACAAGAAGCAGACCGTCCTGGTCACCACGGACAGCGTGAGCGATATCCCCAGGTGGCTGGCGGATAAGTACCAGATCGCCGTGATGCCCTACCGGGTTCTGACGGAGGGCGGCGAGTTCAAGGACGGGGAAGAGGTGGAGTCGGAGGGGATCCTCTCCTACATCCTGCGGAAGGAGAAGCGCGTCCGGACGGATGCCCCCCTGGTGGAGGAATACGAGGCGTTCTTTGCGGAACAGCTGACCAGGGCCCAGCAGATCATCCACATCGCCATGGCGAAGAACGTCAGCGGAGGATATGCGAGCTCCCAGAAGGCTTCCCGGACCTTTGACAATGTGACGGTGGTGGATTGCGGGCACCTGTCCAGCGGGATGGGGCTGATCGTGCTGTTCGCGGCGGCCTGGGCGGCGGACGGGATGCCGGTGGATCAGATCCTGCGGGAGATCGAGCGGTTAAAGAAGCGTACCAGGACCAGCTTTGTCGCGGGGACCACGGAATACCTGGCCCGTTCGGGCAGGATTTCCCCCAAGATCAGCGCCATCTGCGAGGCATGTATGCTGCATCCGGTGCTCGTCCTGCGAAACAGCAGCATGAAGGTGGGATCCATCCGGATGGGGACGCGGGATGTCGTCTGGAGAAAGTACATCAACGCCACGCTGCGGTCCCCGGACCGGATCGACACAAGGCTTTTGTTTATCACCTATGTGGGCCTGACCCGGAAAGAGCTGGAGGAAATCGAGGCGAAGGTGAAGCAGAAGGTGCCCTTTGAGAAGGTGATCTATCAGAAGGCGTCTCCGGCCATTTCCATCAATTCCGGGCCGGAAACCTTCGGACTGCTGTTTGCGATGAAGGAATAAACGATAAGGGAGTGTTGCCTGTTATGAGAAAAAATAGGATGGGGAGAGGACTGCTGGCGGTCACGGCGGCAGCCCTGCTGCTTGCCGGTTGTGGGAAGCGCACGGGGGGGTAGACCCGGTCCTGGAGCCGGGGCAGTCCGACACAGAGTACGTGCAGTCCAAGGGGACGCTGCGGGTCGGCGTCACGGATTATCCGCCCCTGGACTACCCGGAAGGGGAGGACTGGCAGGGATTTGACGCGGAGCTGGCCCGGGCGTTTGCGGAAAGCCTTGGCGTGGAGCCGGAGTTTCTGGAGATCGACTGGGACAAAAAGACGGAGCTTCTAAAGGATGGCACCATCGACTGTATCTGGAACGGCATGACCCTGACGGAGGAGCTGCAGGAGACGATCTCCTGTTCCGAGCCCTATCTCTCCAACCGTCAGGTGGTGGTGCTGCGGACGGAGGGCAGTGAGCAGTACGAGGAGGCAGAGGACTGCCAGCACCTGCTCTTTGCGGTGGAGGCCGGCTCCACAGGGGAGGATCTGCTCCGGGAGCGGAATTACCGCTACATAGCCTATTCCAACCAGAAGGAGGCCCTTCAGAGCGTCTGTGACAAGCGCGCGGACGCCGCTGTGATCGATATCGTCATGGCAGGGTATTACATGGACGGGGAAAAGGAGTTTGCGGGGCTTAGCTTCCGGTTCCCCCTCAACGATGAGCGGCTCTGCGTGGGACTGCGCCAGGGCTCCGATCTGACGGAACGGGTGGACAGCTTCCTGGAGGAAAGCCTGGCGGACGGGACGCTGGCGGCCCTGGCGGAAACATACGGACTCCAGGATGCGATTTTGAATTGAGGATGGAGTTTGGAGCGAGAAAGGCGCGGACATCCCGCGCCGGAGGCGGTTTGAGGCAGAGGGGAGCGCGGGCTTAGGACGGGTGTCCGGCCCGGGAAAAGTGTGCCGCCGGAGGCGGCATGGAGGTCGGTATGAAAGAGAAAAAGAGCAGTATCAGGCAGCATCAGGTTTTGATCGTGGTGGTAGCGGCGGCCCTGGCGGGGGTCCTGCTGTTAAACATCCTGCTGATGTACGGCATGGCGTCGGGCCAGTCGGAGGAGATCGGCAGGATGCGGGTGCAGAATATCGCGGCGAATTTCCAGAAATCCCTGACCAGGGCGGAGAACACGCTGGAGCGCATCGGAAACGAGTTTGAGGCCATCGAAAAGGGGGGCTCGGAGGAGGAGATCCGACAGTTTCTGGAGGCGCAGAGGGAGTTTGAGTACGATCTCTCAGGCGGGCTCTGCCTGAACGTGTTCTGCGTGATAGACGGCACAGTGATGATCTCCGGTATGGATACCCCGGAGGACTATGTGATCCAGGACCGCATCTGGTACCGGGGGCTCCAGGCCACCCCCAGGGGAGAGGTCTATATTTCCCCCACCTATGACGACATGTTTACGGACAATCGGTGCTTTACCATCGCCAAGTTCCTGGAGGACGGAACGGTGATCGCTATGGACTACAATGTGTCAGAGATCCAGAGCTATGTGGGAGAGCTGGCAAAGGACGGATACGGGGACGCCATGATCGTGGATGCCAACGAGACCATTGTGGGCTACACCGACCCGGAGATGATCGGCAAGAAGCTCTCCTCCGAGCTGCCCCAGTACCGGGACACCTTCCTTCGGATCACCGCCTCGGACCAGGACAGCCTCTCCCTGCGGGTCAGACAGGACGGACTGGACAGCACCATGTTCTGCAGCCGCACGGAGAACGGATGGTACTTGATGTGCAACGTCAACAACCTGCTCCTCTACCAGGAGAGCTACGGGCAGATGTTCCGGAACTTTGTGATAGGGCTTCTGCTGATCGTGGCCGTCATGGGGATCTACCTTCTGGCGACCCGGGGGAAACGGCGGAAGGAGAAGGAGCTGTACGGGCACCGGGAGCTGATCGAGGATCTCTCGGAAAAGATCGACGGGTCGCTGAAGCTGGTTATGGAGTACGGGGATAAGGAGGCCTCCGGAGAGGATGCGCCGGAAGGCGGGGACGCGCAGCGGATCCGCCAGGCGGGAAAAGAGATCTCGGACGCCCTAAAGCAGCTTAAGGAAGCGCAGAATACGGTGGCCAGCGGCCACCTTCGGGAGCGGGAGGGACGCCGGGCAAAGCGGATCTCCAAGCAGACGACGGACTTTACCATCCGGGAGCAGCGCAAATATCAGATCGGCATCACCGCCATCTTTATCCTGACCATGATCGTCACGGTGGGCATCTGCGTCCGGATGACCATCAGCGACAGCCGCATCAAGATGGAGGAGGAGCTGCGGAGATATAATTACGAGGTGGGCGACTGGATCCTAGAGCAGAAGAGCATCCTGGATATGTTTGAGAACGTGGTGGCGGCCAAGCCGGAGCTTCTGGACAATTACGACAGCATGGTGAAATTCCTGGACGACATCACGAAGCATTACCCGAAGATCTCTGCCACCTATATCGCCAATCCTAATTTCGCCCACGGCCATCCCATGGTGATGAACAACGGCTGGGTGCCGGAGCCGGACTACGTGGAGGAGGAGCGCGTCTGGTACACCGGCGCGCTGACCGCGGAGGACTTTAATATCACGGAGCCCTATTACGACGCCCGCACGGGCGAGTACTGCATCACCTTCTCCAAGATGGTGCAGTCGGAGCAGGGAGAGTTCTACGGCGTCTTTGCCATCGACTTTTACCTGGATGTGCTGACGGATATTTTGGGGGAGGGCTATTCGGAGGAAGGCTACGCGTTCCTGGTGGATAAGAACGGGCTGATCATCGACCACCCCAATTCGGAGTATGAGTTTTCCGACGAGGACAGCGTCAATATCCATGATCTGGTCTACGACAGGCTTTACGGCGCGGACGGGATGGTATCCTTCCGGGATTACGACGGCGCGTACCGGGTGGGCGACTCCATGGAGGAGAATGTCTCCGGATTCCGGATCATCGTGGTGAAGGACTGGTGGAGCATCTATGGGAACGTGCTGGAATACATGCTGCTCTTTTTGGGGCTGTTCGGCATCTGTATCTTTGCGGTCAACATGGTCATCCACAAGATGATCCACTGGCAGTGGAAGGCCAACGAGAACCTGAAGGAGATGGCGGCGTCCGCTATCCGGGCGGAGCAGGCCAAATCCCTCTTCCTCTCCAACATGTCCCACGAGATCCGCACGCCCATCAACGCGGTGCTCGGCATGAATGAGATGATCCTGCGGGAGTGCCGGGACAAACAGCTGCTCCTGTACGCGGAGAATATCCAGAGCGCCGGAAAGACCCTGCTGTTTCTGATCAACGACATTCTGGATATGTCCAAGATCGAGTCGGGAAAGATGGAGATCGTTCCGGCCCAGTACGAGGTCGGGGACCTGATGGTGGATCTGTGGAACGTGATCTGTCTGCGGGCGCAGGAGAAGGGGCTTTCGATCCAGTTCCATTTAAATCCCAATACGCCCCGGCTCCTGTACGGGGACGATGTGCGGATCAAGCAGATCGTGACGAACCTGCTGACGAACGCCGTCAAATACACGCCGCAGGGAAGCGTGGAGATGGATGTGGACTATCGAAAGGAGTCCGACCAGACGCTCCTCTTGATCCTGTCCGTCAAGGACACCGGGATCGGGATCCGGGAGGAGGATATGGGGAAGCTGTTTGAAAGCTTCCAGCGGATCGACGAGGAGAAGAACCGCAACATCGAGGGGACCGGCCTGGGGATGACCATCACCATGTCGCTCTTAAAGCTGATGGGCGGCGACATGGAGGTGAAGAGCGTCTATCAGAAGGGCTCCACCTTTACGGTGACGATCCCCCAGGAGATCCGTTCCGAGGAGCCCACCGGGGAATTTGAGGAGATCCGCAGACGGCAGAAGCAGACGGGAGGCGGCGGAAAGAAGCTCTTTGAGGCGCCGGATGCCAGCGTGCTGGTGGTGGACGACAACACCATGAACCGATCCGTTTTCCAGGCGCTGTTGAAGCGGGCCAAGGTGAAGATCACCACGGCGGCCTCCGGCGCGGAATGTCTGGAGCTGATCCAGAAGGAAAAATTCCATATCATCTTTATGGATCACATGATGCCGGAGATGGACGGTATTGAGACCCTCCATGAAATGCACAGGATTTCCGGCCATCCCAACGAAGATACCCCCGTCATCGCCCTGACGGCAAACGCCCTGACGGGAGCCCGGGAGATGTACTTACAGGAGGGCTTTTCGGACTTTATGACCAAGCCCATCGAGGGAGAGCTTCTGGAGAAGATGGTGATGGAATACCTGCCGGAGGAGCTGGTGAAGGTCGTGGAAGAGGAGGAAGAGGAACCCATGGAAGAACAGGCAGCACAGGGAGAGACGGTACAGGGACAGGCCGCACAGGAGGATGGAGAGACATCCGATGCCCGGAAAGAGCCGGCGGATGAGCTGGAGAGCCAGTGGGAGAGCCAGGGAGTTTCCATTCAGAGCGGTCTGGTCTACGTGGGCGGCAGCAGAGATGTGTACCTGGATATGATGGAGGTGTTCCTGCGGGAGAAGGATCAGCAGCGGGAGAAGATAAAAGGATTCCTGGCCGAGGAGGATATGGCGAACTATGCTATCCTGGCACACGCGCTGAAGGGCAACGCCAGGATGCTGGGAGCCGCCCATCTGGCGGATATCGCCTTCGAGCATGAGAAGGCGGGCAAGGCGGATCAGCTTTCGTTCGTCCAGGAAAACTGGGAGGAGCTGGACCAGGAGTGGGAGCGGATCCGCACGGTGTTCCAGGAGATCTATCGCCACTACCGGGGAGATGAGCCGGAGAAATACGCGGTGGTGGAGACCGGGGAGATCGTCCAGATCACCCGGGAGGAGCTGGATGAGGTGGCGGAGTGGCTGGACGCGTTCCAGACCGACAAGGCCGTGGAGCGGCTGAAGGAATGGCTGGAGCAGCGGCTGGAGCCCGAGATGCACCAGAAGATCCGGGATGCCCTGCTGGCGCTGGAGGAGGAATTCGACGAGGATAAGGCCATCGAGATCCTGCGGTAGCCCCGAAGGCCCTTTACGCATGTTTGCGGGAGAACGCTCATAGGATGATTGCAGAAGCCCCCAGGGCGGGGCAAAGCAAACCATCGAAAGGGCGGGACATATTATTGAACCAAAAGCTGGAGGACATCTTAAATCTTGCGCTGGAGACGCCGGAGGAGGTCCGGGCGCGGACGGAGGAGCTGAACGTGGGATTTGACAGCGGCAGCCGCACCTGGGAGCTGATCGTCAAATATCACGGCAGCCTGGACGGGCTGAGCGGCCTGTCCGTGCAGACGGAGGAGCTGATCGCGGGCTACGCCATCCTGACGGTTCCGGAGGAGCTGGTAGAGCAGGTGGCGGACCTGCCGCAAATTGAATATGTGGAGAAGCCCAAGCGGTTTTTCTATCAGGAGAGCCTTCCCACGGAAGGCTCTTGTCTTTCCCGCGTGCAGCTGCGGGAACCTTTTTTGTCCGGTGCGGGCGTCCTGGTGGCGGTGCTGGATTCCGGCATCGAATATCGTCTGCCGGATTTTAGAGGGAGCGACGGCGGCACCCGGATCCGGTATCTGTGGGATCAGACCCTGGCCCCGGACGCGGCCCTGGGCCGGCGTCCGCCGGAGGGCTTCCAGGTGGGGGTGGAGTTTGACCGGGAGGCCATCGACCGCGCGCTGGAGGAGACGGATGAGGGGGAGCAGTACCGTCTGCTGCCCAGCCGGGATGTGACGGGGCACGGCACGGCGGTGGCCGGGATCGCGGCCGGAAGCCGCAGCGGCGCATACAGCGGCGTGGCCTACGACGCGGAGCTTCTGGTGGTAAAGCTGGGGCAGCCGCGGGAGCTTGGATTCCCCAGGACCACGGAGATCCTGCGGGGGGTGACCTATGCGCTGCGAAAGGCCGGGGAGCTGGAGATGCCGTTGGTCATCAATCTGAGCTTCGGAAACAATTACGGGGCACACGACGGGACGTCTCTTTTGGAACGGTTTCTGGACAATGCGGCGGAGATCGGGCGGACCGTCATCTGCGTGGGAAGCGGGAACGAGGGGAGCTCCGGCGGCCATCTGGCGGGCAGCGTGGGGGAAAGCAGCGCCGCAGAGCTGGCGGTGGCGGAGTATGAGACCTCACTCAGCGTGCAGCTCTGGAAGAATTACAGCGATGTCTACCGCCTGTATCTGCGGTCGCCCGGGGGCAGGGAGCTGGAGCTGCCGGCCCCCATCGAGGGAGGAAAGTATGAGCTGGTGCTGGAGCAGACCCGCGTGCTGGTGTACTGGGGAGAGCCCGCTCCCTATTCGGTGTCGCAGGAGATCTACCTGGAGCTTCTCCCGGAGGGAAGGGGCTATATCAACAGCGGCGTCTGGACCGTCCGCATCGATCCGGTGCGGACGGTGACAGGGCGGTACGATCTGTATCTTCCGGGAGCTGCCGTGCGCAATGAACGGACCAGATTTTACAAACCGACGCCCGAAGTGACACTGACGATACCGTCAACCGCCGGAAAAGTGCTGACTGTGGGAGCATATGACATTATATATGACAGTTATGTCGATTTTTCAGGAAGGGGTTATGCGGGAACCGGGCGCGCGGATCTGGCGGTGACGGCGGGGCGGATCAAGCCGGATCTGGCGGCTCCCGGCGTGGGAGTCCTGGCGCCCGACGTCTATGGGAATTACATGCCCGTTGACGGCACCTCCTTCGCCACGCCCATTGTCAGCGGAAGCGCGGCACTTTTGCTGGAGTGGGGGATCGTCCGGGGGAACGACCCGTTTCTCTACGGGGAGAAGGTCAAGGCGTACCTTAGAAAAGGGGCGGCCCCTCTGAGAGGGGAGAGCGTGTACCCAAATGACCGGGTCGGTTTCGGAAAGCTCTGCGTGGCGGACAGTCTGCCGCTTTAAAGAGACGTTCTTGCCTGGGGCCCGCCCCACACTCTCGGCCGGAAAAAGGCTTGTCTTTTTCCCCAAAAAATGCTATGATTTGTTTAGTATCGGTTGAATATCGCAATCTGGCTTTTTTGGCGGAAATGAGAGGATGATACCATGACAGTTCAGGAGTGTTATGAGAAGATCGGCGGCGACTATGAGGGCGTCTGTGAACGGATGATGGACGAGGCGCGCGTCCGGAAATTTGCCCTGAAATTTTTGGCGGACAAAAGCTATGAGAATTTGGTGGAGGCATACGGCTCCGGAAACGTGGAGGACGCGTTCCGGGCGGCCCACACGCTAAAGGGAGTCAGCCAGAACCTGGGCTTTACCAGGCTGTTTGAGGTCAGCGACGAGATCACGGAGGCCCTCCGCCCTCTGGAGAAGGTGGATCTGTCCGAACGGCTGGCGCAGCTGAAGGACGTCTATGACAGGACCATCGACGCCGTATCCCAGCTGGAGGAGGCTTAGGCGCCGATGGGCCGAAGCGTTGTTCCCGGGCAGGCAGGAAATATGAGGACAGGAAGATGAGGGCGGGGAAATTGCGAGGAAAAAGGAGGCGATCAGCATAGACGAGCAGAACAATCTGTTGGCGGCCGGTTTCACCATGGACCAGATCAACGAGATAACCGAAGGAAGAGAAGCTGGACTGGACGTATCCGTCTATGCGAAGAAAAGTTTTTTTGCCATTCAGATGCGCCAGATCCGCATGGGGCTGGAGGAGCACCTGGATGTGGGACTTTATGCCAGGCCGGAATACGACTGGTTCCAGATGGAGGAGATCCGCAAGGGGCTTGCGGCCGGGATCGATGTGAGCAAGTACGCGTCGCCCGATATCCCATACGACAAGATGCGGCAGGTGCGCAAGGGCCTGAAGGAGGGCATCGACCTGTCGGGATACCTGAAGCTGGACGCGGGCATCCTGCAGCAGCTCCGCAGGGCGATTGTGGCGAAGGTGGATATCATCAAATACATCAAGGCCGGGTACGTGGTGGAGCAGCTGGAGCAGATCCGGCTGGCCCTGCAGAAGGGCCTGGATATTTCCAGATATCTCTCTAAAGAATACCGGGGCCCGGCGATCTATGAGATCGCCGTCGGCCTGGAGGAAGGGCTGGATGTGAGCGTCTACGCCAGGGTGGAGTACGGATGGCAGCAGATGCGGGAGATTCGGACAGGGCTGGAGAACCGGCTGGACGTCCTGGTCTACGCGGATCCTCTGTATTCCTGGCAGCAGATGCGGGAGATCCGCATGGGCCTGGAGGAGGGCCTGGACGTATCGTACTATAGCAGCCTGATGTATTCCGCCCGGGATATGAAGCGGCGCAGAGAACGGCTGGAGGATTACTATCCGGAGGAGGAAGAAGCCGCAGCCGGGGAGGAAGAGCAGGCCCGGGGATCGGAGCGGGAGCTGCTGGATAACTTCCTGATCATTGTCAGCAAGGATGAGATGGAAGCCTACATAGAGGTGGAGGATGCCGAGCAGGAGTTTACCCGGGCGGACATCCTGAACGCGCTGAAGCAGAAGAACATCACCCAGGGGATCGTGAAGGACGGGATCGAAGCGCTGCTGGACGGCAAGGGCTTCAGCGTTCCGGTCCTCATCGCCAGAGGGCTTCCGCCCAAGAACGGCAAGGACGGGTGGTACGAATTCTTCTTCCGGACGGAGCAGAACCGCACGCCCAGGGAAATGCCGGACGGTTCCATGAATTATCAGGATGTGGAATGGTTCGAGATGGTGGATAAGGGACAGAAGCTGGCCTACTACCACGAGGCGGAGAACGGCACCGGCGGCATCACGGTCACCGGCAAGCGCGTCCCGGCGCGGCGGGGCAGAGAGAAGAGCGTCCTGTCCGGCAACGGCTTCACCATGATGTCGGATATGAAAACCTATGTGTCCACCATCAAGGGGCGGATCGAGCTGCACGACAACAAGATCACCATTTCCCGGACGCTGGTGCTGGAGGAGATGACGCTGGCCACCGGCAAGGTGGAGTACGAGGGAAACATCTACGTGAAGGGCAGCATCGGCTATGGGATCGCGATCAAGGCGTCCGGCGACATCGTAGTGTGCGGTTCCGTGGAGGCCTCCGTGATCGAGTGCGGCGGGAGCGTCCTGCTCAAGCACGGGGTCAACGCCACCGGGAACGGGGTCATTCGGGCCAAAAAGGATGTGCACGGCCGATTTTTGGAGGCGGTGCGGGTCCATGCCGGAGGGGACATTCAGGCGGGTTACTGCTTAAACTGCGAGCTGTATGCGGAAGGGCAGGTCCATGTACTCGGCTCCAAGGGGATGCTGGCGGGCGGCCTGACTCAGGCTCTCAGAGGCATCCGGGCCCATAACGTGGGCAACCGGGCCGGGATCCTCACGTATCTCAAGCTGGGGATGAACGAGACGCTGGCCAAGGAGCAGTTCGAGCTGGACCGGAGGCTGAAGGAGGCGAACAAGGAGCTCAGCATCCTGGGAAACGCTTACGTGGAGATGCAGCGGAAGTACGCACCGGAGGTCCGCAACACCATGGAGATCTATCTGAAGCTGGAGAACGCGGTCTACACGGTGGAGAAGAAGCTGGAGGAGCTGCATGACTACCGGGAGCGCCTGGAGGAGAAGATCGAGGGGATCCGGGATGTAAAGGCGGTCATCCAGGGCGACCTGCACGAGGGGACGACCGTGGAGGTCAGCGGACACAGCTGGATAGCAAAGGAAATGCGGAATATTACGATCCAGAAAACTGGGGAAAGGATCGCTGTCTATTCCAACTGACAGGTGAAGAAGGAAGAGAAGGATGAAGAATAAGATTTTGATCGTGGATGATGCGGAAATCAATCGGGAGGTGCTGGCGGATATCCTGGAGAACGAGTACGATATCCTTCAGGCGTCCAATGGCCGGGAGGCGCTGGAGATCCTGAAGAATTCCCGGAAGGAGATCTCGGCGGTGCTGCTGGATCTGATGATGCCGGAGGTGGATGGGTTCGCCGTGCTGGAGGTTATGAAAACGGAGGGCTGGATGGAAAACCTGCCGGTGCTGATCATCAGCGGCGAGACCTCGGTCAAGGCGGAGAAGCGCTGCTTTGAGTACGGCGTGTCCGACTTCGTGCGGAAGCCCTTCGACAACATGCTGGTCAACCGAAGGGTCAACAACGTGGTGGGGCTGTACGAGCTGCAGAAGGATCTGCAGGCGAAGGTGGATAAGCAGACGGAGAAGCTGCGCATCCAGTATAAGCTCCTGCAGGTACAGGCGGAAAAGCTGCACCGGACCAACGAGAACATCATCGACATCCTGGGGACCGTGGTGGAGAACCGCAGCCTGGAGAGCGGCGCGCATATCAAGCATGTCAAGGGCTTTACCCGTGTGATCGCGGAGCGGGTGCTCCAGGATTATCCGGAGTACGGACTTACGAAGGCGAAGGTGGATATCATCGTCTCCGCCAGCGCCCTGCACGATATCGGCAAGATCGCCATCCCGGACAGCATTCTCCTAAAGCCGGGCAAGCTGAACGAGAAGGAGTACGACTACATGAAGTCCCACACGACCAGAGGGTGCGATATCCTGGACAGCATCGAGGATATATGGGACGAGGAATACAAGAAGGTGGGCTATGAGATCTGCAGACACCACCACGAGCGCTTTGACGGCAGGGGCTATCCCGACAAGCTGGCGGGGGACGATATCCCGATCTCTGCCCAGATCGTATCGGTTGCGGATGTCTATGACGCGCTGATCAGCGAGCGGGTCTACAAGGGAGCGTACAGCAAGGATGAGGCGTACCACATGATCCTCAGAGGAGAGTGCGGCGTGTTCTCCCCCAAGCTGATGGAGTGCTTCCGAAGCGTAAAGAAGGAATTGGAAATGGTTGCGGCGGCTCAGGGAGAATAAGCGTCTATGAGTGGACTGAACATCACCAACTATCAAAATGAACCCGGCGAATACCAGATGTTCATCGGGAAGGTATCCCTGGGGAAGGGATATTACATCGCCAATTTTGACGAGCGGTTTTATCATTTGGTCGGCGTCAAGGGCTACACCTCGTTTCCGGAGCTGATCCACCCGGAGGATGTGGATACCTTTATGGACGCGGTGAACCGGCTGGAGGAAGGGGTACAGCACCTGATCCTGCGGCTGGTCTGCTACAATGATCGGTACCGTTATTTCTATATGACGCTTTCCTACAACGGCAAGTGGGTCAACGACTTCCGGTCGATCGATCTGGAGGTGTTTGAGATTATGACCACCTCCCGGAAATTTTCCGTGTACAGCGATCTGGTGGAGAAGTACCGCGAGTTCATGTCCCTCTATTCCGGCTGTTTTATGGAGTATGAGTATGATACGGATCTTTTGAAGCTCTACGAGTACAGCAACCGCCGGAACCAGATGCTCTACCAGGAGAAGCTGGAGGACGCCCTGGGCCGTGTGAAGCAGGACGCAAGGCTTAGCCCGGAGCAAAAGGCGGAGTTCCAGATCCTGCACGACACGCTGAAAAAAGGCCGCACCCATGCGAAGGCGGAGCTGGACGCCATGGTGTTCCACGGCATTGACGACAAGGTGCGCTATGAGATCCAGATCAGTATGCTCTTTCATAATGACGTGCGCGACCGGGCGGTGGGGCTGGTGCATGTGATCAGCGACCAGAAGCCGGAGCAGAGCTACTATCTGTCCGAGGCCGCTTTTGATCCGGGGACGGGTCTTTTGAATAAGCGCGCCATCAATGAGTACGCGGTGGAGAAGATCGAGAGCAAAACCGAAGGGCTGTATCTGGTCATCGTGGATGTGGACGATTTCAAGAGGATCAACGACAGCTTTGGCCATATGTTCGGGGATGCCGTGCTCACCAAAATCTCCGAGATCCTGAAGGGAGTCGTCAAGTCCAGGGGACGGATCGGCAGGTTCGGCGGCGATGAGTTTATGGTCGTCCTGAAAGGGGTGGAATCGGAGAGCGCGCTGCGCCGGATCCTGACCACCATCGGAAAGAACATCGCCTGGGCCTTCAGCGACGTGGAGGGGCTCAACGTGACCACGTCCATCGGCGTCTCCAAGTATCCGGAGGACGGGCAGACCTATGAGGAGCTGTTCCGGATGGCGGACAAGAGCGTATATATCGCGAAGGCGAAGGGGAAAAACCGTTATATCATTTACGATGAAAAGAAGCACGGGGCCTTTGTGCGGGAGGATTCCAACCGCGTGAACATCGGCTCCAAGGCGATCGCCAGTGACGAAAAGAAGAACGAGGTGGTATCGGAGCTTCTGCTGCAGCTCTACCGGGAGGGGACGGACGCGCTGCCCGCTGTGATGAAGCAGATGCAGGATTACTTCGATGTGGACGGGATCGCCGTCTACACCGGGGAGGGCCTGGAGCGGACCTTCAGCTACGGGGAGTATGTGAATCCCATAGCGGACTGCAGCTTTGTCCAGGATCTCGTCTATCAGGAGTTCTTCGACAGGCAGGGCTTCTTTGAGATGAGCAAATATGTGATGCTGGAAAATAAGGCGCCCAAAGCACTGGAGCTCTACGACCGGCAGGAGACCCGGCAGTATATCCAGTGCCAGGTGAAGCGGGACGGGCGGGTGGCCGCGGTCGTGTCCTTTGACTTCTTCAACCGCGCTCCCAAGCTTGGGACCACCGACCGGGGGATGCTCCGGATCGTAGGGCGGACCATGGCGGAGGTGGCCGCGAAAGGATGACCTGACATGACTGGGGAGAACCTGGATCTGGAAATAACATACGAAGAATATCGAACGCTTTCCCCGGAGGAATTTCTGCTGGTGGACGTGCGGGACAATGCTTCCGCCGCTTACGGGACGATTCCCGGCGCCGTGCAGATTCCCCTGGGAGAGCTGGATGAGAGGATGAGCGAACTCCCCCGGGATCGGAAGCTCATCCTTTACTGCGCCCGGGGGAGCGCCAGCCTGGAGTGCGCCCAAAAGCTCCGGGGGATGGGATGGGACGTCTGCAGCCTGTCGGGGGGATATGCCGGCTGGCTTTTGAAAACCATGGAGGAAGAGGCAGAGCGCGGGGCGGAGGACAGCAGGGCGGAGGAGATCGAGAAGAGCATCCGCAAGAAATTCCACAAGGATCTGTTCACCAAATTTGCCCGCGCCATCAATCAGTACGATCTGGTGCAGGAGAATGACCGAATCGCCGTGTGCATCTCCGGCGGCAAGGATTCCATGCTGATGGCAAAGCTCTTCCAGGAGCTGAAGCGCCACGACAAATTTCCCTTTGAGCTGGTCTTTCTGGTGATGGATCCCGGCTACAGTCCCGCGAACCGCGCCATCATCGAGAAGAACGCCAGGCTGATGAAGATACCGATCACCGTCTTTGAATCCGATATCTTCAACGCGGTGTACGAGATCGAAAAATCGCCCTGCTACCTCTGCGCCAGGATGCGGCGGGGATACCTGTACAGCCATGCCAGGGCGCTGGGGTGCAACAAGATCGCGCTGGGACATCACTACGATGATGTGATCGAGACGATTCTCATGGGGATGCTCTATGCCGGGCAGACGCAGACCATGATGCCCAAGCTGCACAGCACCAACTTTGCGGGGATGGAGCTGATCCGTCCCATGTACCTGATCCGGGAGGAGGACATCAAGCGCTGGCGGGACTACAATGACCTGCATTTTCTCCAGTGCGCGTGCCGCTTTACGGACAACTGCACTTCCTGCCGGGCGGACGGCACGAGCGATTCCAAACGCATGGAGGTGAAGCGTCTGATCGCGAAACTGAAGGAGACCAACCCTTATGTGGAGGGCAATATCTTCAAGAGCGTGGAGAACGTGAACCTGAACACCATCATCGCCTACAAAAAGGACGGCGTGCGGCATCATTTCCTGGAGGAGTATTAAGGGGAAATTTCCGTTGTGCAGCTTGTGGCGGTTATGGAAAAATGGAAGCCTCGAAAAGAGGGATGAGATGAAAGAAAAATGAGAAAAATAGTTGGCATTATGCCGCTTTATGACGATGAAAAAGAAAGCTACTGGATGCTGCCGGGATATATGAAAATGTTGGAGGCAGAACATGCGATCCCCCTAATGCTTCCTTTGACATCTAATA
>CANPWJ010000017.1 GCA_947584035.1 uncultured Acetatifactor sp.
GTAGGCGTTGTAATAGGAGAGGGCGCAGAGGATGATCCCGCCGCTCATCCACAGGCAATTCCCCGGGCTGATCCCCTCCTGGTAGACAGCCACCAGGCCATAGAGCATCATGGCCGTGGACAGCAGACAGCAGGAGTCCGTGTTCACGTAAGTATGTATAAAGATCATTTCCGGCAGATACATCACCGCAAAGCAGAAAAGCCATCCGAACCGCCGGTCCGCAAACACCCTCCGGCTCAACCGATAGACCACCAGCGCCATCAGCGTGCCGAACACCACATTGACCATCCGGGCCGTGTAGAGAAGCGCCACCTCCGAGCCGGTGAAGCGGTGCACAAACCGCATGGCATAGCCCTGGACAATATAGGGAAACACATTGTACAGCCCATAGGAGAAGCCATAGCCGGGGATCCGTATCTCCGGCTCCAGCCCGGTGGGGATCGTCCCATGCTCACAGATATATCTGGGAACCAGATACCGGGCGTGCTCGTCCGGCGGATTCCCGTACAGGGGAGGCGTGTCCGCCAGGGGCTGAAACACCACCAGCGACACCGCCAGCGACACAAAGCCCAACAGATAGATTATCAAGATCACACGTTCCGTCCAGCGCCGTCTGCCGCTCATCTTCTCACCTCAAGTATCCTCGCGGGGCCCCGGGGCCGCCTCCGCTCTCTTCCCCTAATCCTCGTATCCGTTGGGATTGTTCTTCTGCCATCTCCAGGAGTCCTCGCACATTTCCCGGATGCCATACTGTGCCTCCCAGCCAAGCTCTTCCTTCGCCTTCGTGGCGTCGGCGTAGCAGGTGGCAATATCGCCCGCCCGGCGCGGCTTGATGACATAGGGGATCTTTACGCCGGTGGCCTCCTCAAAGTTTTTCACGATATCCAGCACACTGTAGCCTACGCCGGTTCCCAGATTGTAGATCTTCAGCCCGGCCTTCTCCTCAATCTTTTTCAGCGCTTTCACATGGCCCTTCGCCAGATCCACCACATGGATATAGTCGCGCACCCCGGTTCCGTCATGGGTGTCATAATCATTTCCAAAGACGCCCAGCTCCTTCAGCTTGCCCACAGCCACCTGGGTGATATAGGGCATCAGATTGTTGGGGATCCCGTTGGGGTTCTCTCCCATGGTTCCGCTCTTATGGGCCCCGATGGGATTGAAATAGCGCAGCAGGATCACATTCCACTCGTTGTCCGCCTTCTGGATATCGCTGAGGATCTGCTCCAGCATGGACTTGGTCCAGCCATAAGGGTTGGTGCACTGTCCCTTGGGACATTCCTCCGTGATGGGAATAAAGGCGGGGCTGCCGTACACGGTGGCGCTGGAAGAGAAAATGATGTTCTTCACGCCGTGCTTTCGCATCACGTCCACCAGCGTCAGCGTGCCCGCGATATTGTTCTCATAGTACTCCCAGGGCTTCTGAACCGACTCGCCCACCGCCTTCAGCCCGGCAAAATGGATGACCGCGTCGATCCTCTCTTTGGAAAAGATCTGCTCCAGCGCCTCCCGGTCCAGGATGTCCGCCTTGTAGAAAGGAACCTTCTTCCCGGTGATCGCCGCCACGCGTTCCAGGGATTTCTCGCTGGAATTACAGAGGTTGTCCAGCACCACCACCTCATAGCCCGCCTCCTGAAGCTCCACCACCGTATGGCTTCCGATAAAACCTGCTCCACCTGTCACTAAAATACGCATCTTCTCTCCTCTCCGTCCGCTCTTGGGCGGACCTGCCTGTTATTGGGGCGTGCACCTTACAGCTCCACGCCGTTTTTCCGAAGCAGCGCTCTGGCGCTCTCCACCGAATCAATGCCCGTCTTGTTTTTGATGGGCGCAAACTCCCGGTCCCGTTCCACCTCAAAGGGCAGACAGCTGTCCAGCTGATGGATCATATCCAAAACCAGATTTTCGAATTTGTAGCCGTTGGGCTCCTGGGGCTTCACCGGATTCCCCTGCCCGTCCAGACAGGGGATCTTCTTCTCCACAATGTGGAGCGGCATATTCCCCGCCGCCATCTTCTCCAGATCCGGCACCCGGAACAGGTAATTTAAGATCACGCCGAAATAATAGGCGGGATCGCCGTTTGCATCCTTCGCGTTCATCAGCTCGTCCGTGAGCTCATAGTACTCCACAATGGACGGTCTGCCGTCCTCCAGGCAGATGACGCCCACCTTTTCGTCCGGCGCGTTCTTGCGCACCACCTTGGCGCCCACCGCGCAGTCCTTTTGGATCGTCGCCCCCACAAAGCAGGGATCCGCGATCCGCTGCAGGACATTGTCCACCGCAAACACATTCAGCCATTCAATCCCGGCATCGTGCACCACCGTCAAAAGCCCGCTGTTCTTCATGGACACGAACCAGCCGCCGTTGCCGTTGGGCGAGGTGGAAAGCTTTCCCTTCTCCTCCAGGTAGATCTTCCCCTCATAGTCCGTGGCCGCCGCCATCTCCTGCCGGAAGAAGTGCACATACTCCGGCCGATAGCCGAAATACTCCTTCTCCTTTAGAAACCGGGTGGGGGCCTCATGGTTTTTGTCACTGGTCATCACAGACAGGTGGATCCAGGTGTCCGCCTGGCGGACCACATCCATCAGATTGCGGATCAGACATTCAAAGATATACAGTTCCCTGGTGATCCCCACGTTATACATGCCCTTGGGGTCGTCGGAGCCCAGCCGCGTACCCATACCGCCGGCCAGCAGTACTGCCCCTACCCTGCCGGCCCGGATGGCGGCAAGCCCTGTCTCGGTAAAGCTTTCCCGGTTCTCCTCGATCTCTTTGAGCTGCATGGCCGCCAGCGGGGTGATGACGCCCTTCCTGGCCAGATCGTCCCGGTGTCTGCAAGCCTCCAGAATACTCATATCGGTGGCTTCGATCTGATCCAACAGCGTCTGCCGCTCCTCCTGGGACAGCTCCTCATAGTACTTCAGCACATGCTCCTGGCCGTACTGCGCCAGCTTTTCCTTCGCCTGTTCTAACGTCATACCCACGCCTCGCTTTCCTGATCGTCTTTTCTAAATTCTATCATACCGCATTTTGGCAGTTTCCGCAATCTCAGGCTTGCCTCACAGCTCCAGTTCTTCAAAAAAGTCGGAATACCCGATCCGCTCCCGCTGGTACCGCAAAAAGAACGCTTTCATTTCCGGATACGCCTCCCCGGTGTCCGCCAGGACGTCGTCTAGGTTTGCTTCGGTCAGGCAGCCGATCCCGGCAAAGAGCTCATAGTACTCTCGGTCGTCTCCGTGCTCCTCCAGAAGGACACGCCATGTCTCCTCATTCTCGCAGCCCTTGGTGTGGGCCCGCAGGTAAGCTTCCGCCGTCTCCCGAACCCGCTCCGCCAGTCCCTCCGGATACAGGAGCCGCAGAAAAAGCAGACGCACCTTTCTCCTTCGCCTTCCGCTCATGTAAGCGGCCAGATCCGTACTGCCGTAATCCTCCTCCCCGCACAGGATCTGCCGGGCATACCCCTCCTGATCGGAAGCCTCCAGAACCGCCAGCATCCGGGCATCCCAGCGCCCCAGCCATTCCTCGCTTCCGGCCTCCTGGGGATCCAGCAGATAATACGCCTCCGACGTGACGACCGCCGCCGCCAGAAGGGCGGCCACCGTCTCGCTCTTTCCCCGGACAGCCAGACGCCGCAGCTTTCCGCACTCCAAAAAGACCGCTCTTCCAAACAGCAGCCCTCTCTTCGGAAGCTCCACCGCCTCCAGGCCGTCACAATACGCGAACGCCCAGTCCTCCACCTGCTCCACCGTATCCGGCAGGGAAACCCTCCGCAGATTTTTCTGGCTCAGGAACGCCTTCTTGCCGATCCCGATCACCGGAAGCCCCTCTATTTTGTCCGGGATCACCGCCTGGCCGGCAGCGCCGTTCCATCCGGTGACGCACACGCCCCGGGGCCCGGCCGTATACCGCAGACTCCCGCCTGGCATCTGCCATTCTCTCTCCTGCATCCTCTGTCACGATCCTTTGCTCTACAAATCCAATGCCGCGATCTGCGCCTGTATGTCCCGGCTGCGCTCGCTGAGCATCAGTTCCCTGTTGTGCTTCTGATAATCCTCACTGCCGAAGGTGGCGATAAACTGCGCGCTGAAGCTGTTCACCGTAAGCTCCGTCACCAAAACCAGCATCTCGTTTCCCTCCGCGAACGCCTCCTCCGCGAACGAAAACAGCGCGTGCAGCTCCTGCTGCACCGCCCCGGTCTCCTGCTTCAGGCGATCCACCTGCTCCCGGTACCGCTCCTTCAAACAGTCAAACGCCGCCGCCCCATCCGCCAGATCCGACGCATACAGCTCCTTCCGGGCCTCCTCCAGAAAGCGGATGACCTGCCGATGCTTCTTTCGGTCCCCGTCGGACAGAGAGCCCGCCGTCTGCAGAGATTCCAGAAGCTTTCTCCGCCCCTGCGCCTGTTTGTCCAAAAGGGATGCCGCCAGGTCCTTTGACGCCGCCTCCGGTCCGCTGGTCCGCGCTTTGACCGCCTGCAGAAGGGTCCGCAGATCCGACAGACAGGCCCCCTGCTCCACAACGTCCTTCATGTCCGCCTGTACCCGGTCCAGAAGCATCCCCAGAAGAGAGAGACGCTCGTCAAACGACGCCGCCTGCGCCCTGGCCACCGCCTGGGCGGAAGGTCTGCCCTCCAGGATCTCCTCGATCCGATAGTCCTTCTTGTACTTATTGTACAGATCATAGTAGGCGGTAAACTCCTTCACCACCTTTTCGTTTCGCAGATACTGTCCCACCAGGCTCTCATCCACGGGCATCTGATCCTCCTCGTAGAGATACAGGATCTGGGACAGATCCTCCCAGCCTCTGGCCGTCACATAACTGCGGCCCTTCGTGGTCATCTCCATGCAGTAGAAATGATCCTTCTTCAGATCCAGATAGCTGACAATGGCGCCGTGCAGCCGCTGGTCGGAGGCATACTCCTTCCAGATGCGATAGTCCGGTTCCACATCCAAAATCTTCAAACGGTCCAGCGTCACCACGTCAAACTCCCGCACCGATCGGTTGTATTCCGGGGGATTCCCCGCCGTCACGATCACCCATCCGTCCGGCACACGGTGACGTCCAAATACCTTGTACTGCAAAAACTGGAGCATGGACGGCGCCAACGTCTCGGACACACAGTTGATCTCATCCAGAAAGAGGATCCCCTCCCGGATCCCGCTGGCTTCCATGGTGTCATAGATGGAGGCGATGATCTCGCTCATGGTGTACTCGGAGACACTGTACTCCCTCTCTCCGTATCGTTTCTGCGTAATGAAGGGGAGGCCCAGAGCGGACTGGCGGGTGTGGTGGGTCATGGAGTAGGACACCAGCGCGATCCCCAGCTCCTGCGCGATCTGCTCCATGATCGCCGTCTTTCCAATGCCCGGCGCCCCCAGAAGAAAGATGGGGCGCTGCCTTACCACCGGCACCCGGTACTCTCCAAATTCGTCCTTCTTCAGATATAAATGAACGGAATGTTTGATATATTCCTTTGCCTGCTTAATGTTCATCGACTGCTTCCTCCTCATCCTCCAGCTCATCGCTGTCCAGTACCACCTTCCTGCTCCAGGGCGGCACGGGCGCGCGGTTCTCATCCTCATCCAGAAAGGCAAAGATCACCTCATAGTCCGGCATCCGCTCCGGATAGATGCCATAGCCGTCTGTAAAGTAGATGAGCCCCTTCAGATCTTCAAACTCTCCCTGCGCCCGCAGCGTCTCCACGTAGGAAAACACCGGGCGGAAGTCCGTGGCTCCAAAGCCGTTCAGTCTGCCGTACCGGACAAACCGCTCAAAGTCCTCATCGCCGGAAATCTTTGTGTCGCTCTGTACCTCATTATCGCACTGGATGATATGCACATTGATCTTATGAAAAAAATTCTCCCCGCTCTTCAGAAGAGAATAGGTCTTTCGCAAAAAAGCCCGCACGATGGGCCCGCGGCAGGAGGCGGAGGTGTCAATGGCGATCACAAATTCCCTGACCTTGTGCGCCTCCCGGTATTCCAGCGGTTCGATCAGCGGCAGGTTTCCATAGTGCTCCAGGCCATAGGTGTAGTAAATATAGTCAAATTCCTCATCATTTACCGTTATATCCTCCCCGATCACCGTAAAATGCTTCAATATTTCACGATAGTCATAGCGGTCGCGGGTCGTCTCCTCCAGATTCTGTTCCAGCGTCTCCGCGCCGCTTTTTCCTCTGGTAAAGGATTTCAGACCCGCCTTGATCCGCTCGCTGATCTTCTTCCACTGTTCCAGCGAGACCTCCAGCTCCTCCCGCGGCTTCCAAAGCGTATGGACATCCCGCGTAAACAAGCCGGTCAGTTCCTCCCATTCTCTGGGCGTCAGAGGATTGTGGCGCAGATAACGGTATATGCGCTCTGCCGTCAGCGGCCCGATATCCTCCCGCAGGACGCTCAGCTTGCGCGCGGCATCCTCGTCCTGCTCCAGGGAAACGCTGGTCAGCTTCATATCCAGGATCACATTTTCCACCGCGATATCCGCCGCCAGATCCCAAAGCTTTGTCTCCATCCTGTCGTACTGGAAACTGTGGGAAAAGATACAGTGCAGCAACAGATGAAGGTAACAGCGGGTCACATACCGCGGCTCCTTTTTATAGGACTGCAGGATAAAGACCGGATCGTAAAAGCAGTTCTGTCCGTCCGTCGCCATACACAAGGTATGCGGCCTCTCCTGCCAGCGCAGACTGGCCAGCGCCGTGTCAAAAAAGCGCAGGTGCACCAGAATATCGTCGCGGGACAGGGTCAGGATCTGCGCCGCAAGCGCACGGATCTGCCGGTCATCGGTGGACATGCGGGATACCTCCTTCCAGAGAATGGTTCAAAAAGAAGCTTCTGTGTCAGCAGAATCATTATAGCACAGCCGCCTTCTTTTTAAAACAGTTAAAACAGGGAGTTTGCGAAGAAACGAAACAGAAAAGGAAGGGCCCTCTGAACGGTTCTCCCTTCCTTTCCACTCCTTATTTCCCCTGATGCTGGTGCAGATATTTTTCCTTTGTGGCCATTCCCCCTCGAATATGCCGTTCCGATTTATTGACGTCCAGAACCCTTCTCGCCTGGCGCGCAAGAGTCGGGTTGATTTGGGTCAGACGGTCCGTCACATCCTTATGTACGGTGCTCTTGCTCACTCCAAAAGCCTTCGCCGTCTGCCGGACCGTGGCATTACAGTCAATAATATAATTGGCGATGTTTACGGCCCGCTCCTCGATATATTCCTTCATACTATGCCCTTAAGAATGTTTTTTACATTCTATGAGCCGTTCCAAGGAGATATGCGTGGAAATCCGCCCGGGGGCTATTTATTTGTGGCTGCTTCAGGCGGCGTGGATCGGTGCCGGACAGATGCGGCAGACCGCACCGCCTTCCTAAGAAACGCTGCCGCCAAGGCCAACAGGCTGATCCAGGAAACGCTCTCCGCCACAGAAAAGACGGGGAAACCTTCATAGGCGATCCGTATGTCTCCCTGATATCCGGCCGGCACTTCCAGGATCAGATCCCCGTGCTCCCCCACCTGCTCCGATACCCTCGGAACCGGATCTCCCCGGTCCGGATCTGCGGTGACCGCGTAACCCCGATATCCGGTCAGAGGAACCTCCAGACGCCGCATCTCTTCCGCGGTATTTTTCAAGGATACCCACACCGTCGTCCCCTGCTTTTCATATCCGGACCACTGTAAGCCCTCCTCTGCCGCCGGGCCATGATAGCGCAGCTGCTCCAGCGCCGTCTCTTCCAATAAATATTCCCCATTTCCCACCTGAATGGTTCCCATGCCTTCCGCGGCATACAGATAAGCAGCGGGCGCCTGAAAGGCAATACTGTTGACATGGTACACCGCCAACAGCCAAAAAGCCGCGATCAGAATGTTCCGCGCCGTCCGGACCGCGCTCCCGCCCAGTTCCTTCACGCGCAGGAAAAAGAAGCCGGCCAGCAGGGAGACAGCCGGCCCCGCCAGCACCAGCAGACGCCAGGGAAATTGCAGCGTCGTGATCAGCCGCTTTGCCAACGGAAGTCTGGCCAGCGCATCCCAGGGGAAATACCGGGTGCTCATCCAAATTCCCAGAATGCTGAACACCGCCAGGACATTGCAGATCCGATTGCCCTTCCCCGTGCGGAAGGCCCAGATCAGATAAAGCGCGATCAACAGGAGCGCAGCCGCCCCCACCTGAACCGGTGCTCCGCTCTGCACGCCAAACAGCGTATTCCCCATCCGGGGAAACGTCTGCAAGAGCATGTCCGCCGTAACGCCCCCCGACTGGATGGCATCGCCTGTGATCTCCTGCAGCCGGTACCGATCGGCCCCCAGCATGGAAACCATGGGCAGCCAGAACCACAGATTCAAAAGAAGCGCGATGCCCGCCGCCTCTGCCAGCTGCCAAAAGGTCCTTTTCCGAAACGTCCTCTTCCAGAAAACGATACCGATAAACAGAAACGCCAATACCATCATCTCGGTGGAAAGCACATGGGCCTGCAATACCCCGGAAGCGCCCCACACAATATACCACTTATAGTTTCGGTAAGAAGCACCCGTCACATCCTGCGTATACAAAAGGTATACCCCGCAGAATACCAGCGGCAGAAAGGCCATCGCCATACATTCTCCCAGAGCGCCCCTGTTATACAGGTTGACCAGATGATACGGCATCAACAGATACATCATGCTGGCGGCCAGCGCCGCATATTCGTCTCTCACGCATTGATAAAAGGAATGGTACGCGATCCCTCCCGTGGCTGCCACCACCAGCAGGATCAAGATTTTGTAGGCCGCCATCAGAGAGAAGCCGTTTCCGTACAGAAAGGCCGGAAGCAGCAAAAAGAGATCGCTATAAAACAGGGATACCGCATATCCATGTCCGAAAAGCCACCCAGGCTGAACGTAAACAGGCCAGCCCCCGCCCTGGCGCAGGGCGGCTGTCAGGTTGGCGATCCTGGAGAGATGAAACGTCGTGTCATACCCCAGCATAAAACCATCGGTCAGGTATGGAAAATAAGCCAGCAGGACTCCGGCGATCAACGTCCAAACCACCGTCTGCTGCCGTTTGCTGATCTTTCCTTCCAGAATCTTTCTGCGGAATGCCAGCAAAAGATCCAGAAGCACAAACGCGGCAAGGGCCAGAAGGAACAGGAAACGGTTTCCCTGGCCGGTTTTGTAGATCTCCGCCTTCAAAAGCCCTTCCGTTCCCACGTTTTGAAACCAGAACTGCAGATATGCCGACGGGATACGATCCACCGCATATACGGGAAACTCCAGGTAATCTTCCCCGGAAAAAACGATCACTCCATTTTCCCGAAGCGTGTGATAGTTTGCATCCTCGCCTTCCATTTTCACGGAGAACGTCTGTCCTTCTCCCAAATCGGCCCAGACTCTGACCTGATACACTCCCGGGGCCAGCGGAATCTGCGCGCTGCGGTATACCGGCTGACCCTCCGTCTCCTCCGCCAGCTCCATATCCCTTCCTTCAAAAGATGCCGCCAGCTCCGCTTTCCGAAAACATCCCGGCAACAGCAGAAGCACACAGATCAGCTCTGCAAACAGCAGCACCAGACCTCTCCGGTTTCTTTCTCTCCCTAAAAGCTTCATGTTTCTCCTTCTCCCGCCGGACTGCCTCCTTTAAAATTCCATCGGCGCCCTGTCATAGGTCAGCATATTGCAATAATAGACGCACAGGCCGATGCCGGCGATCACCGCCGCCCAAAACAGCACGTTTGCAGCCTTTTTGCCCCGCTGTCCTGCCAGCCTGGAAGCCGCCCCCGCCGCCGGCACGCACAGGGCCGCATAGCCCAGCCCCGCAAATACCGCCGGCGTTCCCACCAAGGTCACCAGTTTCAGCAGCCACGTACCGGCTCTCTGCAGAAAATCCCAGGGGAAATACCGCAGGGACATCAGCAAAAAAAGCGCGGAAACCCCCGCAAAAAAGCGTTCCTGACGCCCTGCCTTCCCGCCTCCCTCCACGAAGGCGATCCACAGGCACGCTGTCAGACACAGTATCATTCCCAGGCCAAGACCCGGATGGCCTTCCCGGAAGGCATACGAGCTGAAAAACTGTCCAAAGCGGTACCCATCCTGCATCACCGTCCTGACCAGAAAATCTCCTTCCGGAAAACCGCCCAGAAACAGATATTCCGCCAGACGGCGCAGCCCGGGCGCCGCTAAAACGATCCCGCCGATCACTCCCGCCAGCGGGAATGGCCGGCGAAAATACAAAACTGCCAGGATCAGTATTCCCACCAGAGCTAAAAACAAAATGACGTGCGCATACCCCAATCCAGCCAAAGCCAGGGCCAGCAGCACCCCTTTCCGCCAATCTCTCTTTTGGCAAAACACCCCTGCTGCCGCCCACCCACAGAAAGGCAGCAGCATCCACGCCGTGGCCTCCGACAGATTGGCCCAGTCATAACATACATAAAGCCGATAGGGACAGGTCAGATAGAGGATCGTCCCCAGACAGGCCGCGCCGCTGCTTCCCTGACTCCCTGGCTCGTCCGGAAACATCCGGTGAAAAAACAGATACGCGCCGAATACGGTCAACAGCTGGAGCACCGACTGGTAAATACGGTATGTCAATACGATCCTGCCGCTGGCCCGATAAAAAAGGGCCGGAAGCCAGAACCACAGATTGGAATTTACCGCATTGTCCCATATGCCGCACTCCTCCAGGATCTCCGCCGTGGGAAACAGCCGTGCCCCCATCAAAGCGACCTCCCTCAGCCGGGCAATCCATTCCGCCACAATGCCTCCGGACATAATATAATGGCAGCTCACCGGCAGCATTGCCGCGATGGCAGCGGCCGCGCACAGCCACCGCTCCTGCTCTCTTTTCGTTATTTGCCCCTCACGCCTTGCCATTTTGCTCCTTCTTTCCTTTTCCGCAGATGTAGACAAGCATTATCAAAACCGTGATCGCGCTGATCCCTTCACTGATCCGCCAGTAAAGCGGGCTTACAAAACGCACCTGTACCGCCCCTTCAAAACCCGCGGGAAGCTGCACGCGAACCTTATTGTTATCTCCAAACAAAACGGGAAGGCGCTGTCCGGTATCCAGATCCACCGCCCGATATCCCTTGTACAGAAGAAGCGGCAGGTCTACAAAGCTCTCCTCCTCGGATCGATTGGCACACCGAAGCTCTGCCCGCAGGCCGTTCTTCTCATAGTCGTAAAGTTCCACATGCTCCCCAGGAACCGGCTTCTCAAAGGTAAGCCTTCTCTCATCGGTTCCCTGGAGCAGATATTCCGCTCCGGAAAGATAACCGAAGCCCATGCCCTCCTCGTTATACAGTTCAAAATAGTCCTGATCACTGTTCACAAAGTCCAGCAGGTACAGATCGGAAGTCGTAAGGCCCAAAAAGGCGAGTAGCAGCGCCATCCGATACCACTGAACATTCTTCTCCTCCAGATACCACAGGCAGCATCCAAAAATCATAACAAGGCACACCGTTCCCCATCCCAAAAAACGGTTGGGAAACTGTAGACTGCTCACCAGAGCCGCGGCCGCCGGATACAGCGACTGTATGCGGTCCCACGGGAAGGTGTTCAGACTCATGCACAAAAGCAGCACTCCTGACAGAGCCGTCACTTTTGCAAACGTCATACCCTTCCATACGCTCTGGCGAAAAGCACCGGAAAACCACAAAATAAGAAACAGGGCCAGCCCCATTATAAGCACCAGACCGATCCCCACCGGATGAGAATACTGCATCCCGCCTTCCCCGGAAGGCGCGTTGATCCCTGTGGTCCAAAAGTGGAATGCAAGCTGCGCCCAATAAAGTCCCCGATCCTGGATCGTGCGGGCGGAGACATGTTTAATATGCACATCCTGTGTCAGGTAATAATCCAGGAAAGGCACCAGAAACCATAGACTGATCAGTACCGCCGACACGGCTCCCCGGACAAGCGCCAGAAAGGTCCTCCGCCGAAACACTCTGCGGATAAAGGCCAGACAGAAAAGGAGCGTGACAAACGCTGTGATCTCACAGGTCAGCACATGGGTCTGCATCAATCCCGCGAAGCCGAACATCAGAGGCATCCATGCGCCCCTGTCGTCTTTTTCTTCCGGGGCTTCCGTAAAGATCCGATAGAGACCATACAATATCAGCGGAAGAAACGTCATGGCGCTTCCTTCCCCTACGGCGCTGGTCACGATCAGTTTATAGGTACGGTTGATCGACAGGGTGTACAGTGCGCTGCAGATCAGACCGATACGGGGCTTTTTAAAGATCCCTGCGAAACAGTAATAGGCGATCCAAGCAGTAGCAATATTCAAGGTGACGCAATACACATTGTAGCTGGCGTTCACCGTAAACCCCAGCAGCCGGAGAATCGCCGGAAGATATAACAGACTGTTGCAGTAAAAGATGGCATTGGCGTACCCGTGGTCAAAGGCCCATCTCGGCTCCAGCCTTACCGGAAACTGCCCTCCCAAAAGACCATCCTTTACTCCTTCGATCCTCTGCAAATGGTAGGTCAGATCCGCACCGGTGATCGTGTAGCCGCAAAGATAAGGCACGGACGCAGCCATACTGATCACCGCAAGCCAGAACACCACCTGCTTTTTCTCCCGGGGGATCCCGTATTCCCGGTCATAGCAGCGCCAGATCACCGCCGCATACACCGCCAGCCCCAGGAACAGCGTAACCGTAAGCAGCATGGTCCAAAGCTCTCTGGTCTCCCGGATGGTCAGGCTGCCAGTGCGCAAGGCTCCCTTTCCCCCATAGTCCATCGTCACCTGGAGACCGTCTGTCCCCTCCAGAAGCCACATCGTATATCCGGTACAGTCCAGATTCCGGTATAAATGCTCACCGTTGGAAAGCAAACCGCCAAAATAGACGGTTCCATCCTTCACCTTACAGACTGCGGACAGGTCGGTATCCGTCTGATACTCCAGCCGGATCCGGTAGGTCCCGGGCGGCAGGGAGATTCCCTCATACAGCACGGTATTCTGCGTAGAACTGCCGGTTTCAAAACGATACTGGCCTTCCAGATGATACTCCCTGAGCGGCCGAAGGATCTGAGCTGCCCAAAAAGAACAGAGCAAAAAAAGCCCCGCTGTAAAGCAAACAACCGGACGGCTCTTCCACCATTTTAAAGCCCGAATCCTGTAAATCAGCATAGCCTTCCTCGATTCCCAAATTTGCCCTCATTGTACCATAATTTCCACATTCTGTAAAGCAAGCGGCCCGGCCCTCACACCTACCCTCACACCTACAACGGCCCGGCTCTCACACCTCCAGGAGCTCCTGCCTGCTGCTCATGTAGCGATAGACGCGATTCGTCAGCATCTCCCGTTCATCAAAGACAATGTTGGTGTGATAGAGCGCCGCCTTCATCTCACTCAACACCTTATAGCGGACCGGATGGATCACCGCCTCATGGATACTCGGGAACCCCACATAAAAATCCCCCTGCAGCATCCAGGCCAGCTGCTCCTTCACATAAGGGTAAAATACCGCAATCGCCCCGTTGATCCAGCGCGTGGTAGTCAGGCGGTAGCCCCTCATTCCCTCCAGCTCATCCTCTTCCTGAAGGGAAACCTTCGCCTCTCCCTCCTCCGGCATAAAGATCCCCTCCTGAACCCTCCGGATATAGCGCAGATCGTTTCCGTGAAACAGCCGGGGCGGCATCTTGTCCCGGGTATTAAAGAGGGCATTGTGGAGCAGGACGTCCTCCTTCACTCCCCATTCCTCCGCCATTTCCCGATAAATCTTCATCGTGGTGCAGTCCTGCTCCGTCTCAAATACCAAGTCGTAGAGCACCAGCGCCACATCTCCAAACTTCCAGTAGATACAGCCCTCCAGCTCCTCCCGGTTCCGCATATAATTTAAGGGCCGCAAAATATGTCTGCGCCTACAGTTTTCATAACGGATCGAAAAACCGTTTCTGTCTCCCGCTCCGGCGCTCCGCTCCATCTCCCCCACGATCTCCGGCAGCACTCCCTGCCAGCCCTCTCTCTGATACCTCCGAAACAGTTTCTCCACGTGCCAGTATCTCGTGCGGGCTGAATCCTCGTCCTTCCACCATGCCATCCCGCACGTTCTGACAGGCCAGATGGATCTCCCGGATCTCCCGGACGCTCTCCACATCCGTGTACATCACCTGGCTCTCGAATAAACGTACTTTGACCGCCTCCCCCTTTCTGTGCCGCAGCACATTGCCATAAAGCGCTCTTTTGAATTCCTCATACTTCATACGATTCTCCTTTTGTGTGAATCCATCCTAAATTGACACGGACCCCCAAAAAACTCGCCCGATCCATTCCTGTTAAACATTTGGGTAACCCGACCGATCTGGTCATCTTGAAAAAAAGACAAGAGTCACAAAACTCTTGTCTTTAGACTATCACGAGATTTTTTTGTTGTCAACCTCTTGTTTGCCCCAAAAGCGGACCTACCCTTCTATCACACCGCCCAGGACCGCAATATTCTGCCGCTTCAGCAGCAGCAGCTCCTGCTCGATCTCGCTGTAGAGGGCAACTCCCGCCTTCTCCACCAGGACAACCGCGGAAACGTCATTCAGCCGCTCCATGGCCTCCGCATCATAGACGACATTGTCCAGGATCTCTACCTTCACGCCCTCCCGCTCCAGAGCCGCCTTCATCTGTTCACACACCGAGAGCGCTCCCGCCTTGAGGTCGCAGCCGATCAGACCAAGCGTGTCCCGGCCGTTCTTCCGGGCGGCGATCTTTACCGCAACCGATGCCAGCTTTACGGCCTCCTCCGCGGTAAACTGGCGCTTGTTCCTGTTCCACAGGGAAAGGATCCAGCGATCCACCAACTGCAGCGGCTTCTTCTGGGACTTCTCCCCGGGGATCTGCCCCAGCTGCGGTATGCCATAGAGCTCCTGCAGACTGTCGCTGTAACGGATATGGCTGCCCATGATATAAGCGATGGCAACGATCGCCACATACAGAAAGGCGAACAGCACGATCCCCACCAACATATACTTGAGGCTGACCTGTGCGGTCCCCGCCGACGCTTCTGCCGTCGGTTCTGTCTGGCCCTCCTCTTCCTCCTGGGGCTCCGCTTTCACCAGAAGGTCATAGTAGCTCTGCTCCTCCTCCGCGAAGGCGTCCTTGGCTTTCGCGATCGTACCGTACAGGGATAACTGATTGTTCTGATATGTCTTTTGCTGATCCGAGAGATCCGTTCTGGCTCCCTCCGAATAGTACTGCCCCAGCACCAGCAGCTCATGTTCGCCCAAAGCGCCGGCCAGCGCTTCCGTCTGCTCCTTTGCATAGGAAATGATAGCCTCCGCCATCGCCTGACAGGTAGCCTTCTCCGGATGTACCACCGTCACACGGAAGGAGTTTGCTCCGTTTGCCACACTCGCGCTGCTCTTTGACACCCCGTACAGTTCCTCCAGCGCCTCGCTGTCTATATCGAACTTTTCCGTCAGATAAGCGCTCAGGCCGTTTCCGCCGAGCAGATTCTCATACGCCCACGCTATGGCATCTGCCGTCTCCAGATCCTCCGCCGACACCCCAAAGACGATCTGCTCCTCCGGAACCGCCTTCGCATCCATCTGCATCCAGATGGAATTCTGCAGATACGCTTCGTTTTCCCGGTAAGTCTGCTCATTCCTGATCACACTCAGCACATTGAATTTCTGTGTTTCCGTCAGGCTCGCTTCCAGGGTGTCAAGCCTTTCGGCAAGTGTCTCCGAAGAGCTTCCCTGCTCCGCCAGAAGCAGTTCCTGCTGCGCTTTGACACTCTGTCCGGACTTGACGTAACTGAAAGCGCCAAGCGCCAGTCCTCCGGCGATCATAAACACCACGATCCCCCGCCAGTGGAGCAGCAGGGTCAACAACAGATCCAGCAGATCAATTTCTCTCTCTTCCATTCTTTTGTCCTCCATTTAGGTGATTATAGCATGATACCGAAAATGCCGCAACACATAAAATGGGCTAGCCGGGCTCTCTCCCGCCCGTCACTCCCGGTACAGTCCCTTCAGCATCCGGATCTCCTCCTGATACCCCTCCAGTTCATTGGGGGTTTCCAGGTAAAAGGGGAGTGCCCGCAGCGCCGGATGGTTAATGATCCGTTCAAACGCCTCCCGTCCGATACATCCCTGCCCGATCTTCTGGTGCCTGTCCTTATGGCTGCCGCAAGGATTCATGGAATCATTCAAATGTACCGCCTGAAGCCGCTCCAGGCCAACCACACGGTCAAATTCCTCCAGCGTTTCATCCAGGTGCTCTGCGATGTCATATCCGCCGTCCCAGACGTGGCAGGTGTCCAGACAGACGCCCAGCTTTTGGGACAGCTCCACGCGCTCTATGATCTGCCGAAGCTCCTCGAAGCTGCGTCCGACCTCGCTCCCTTTGCCCGCCATGGTCTCCAGCAGCACCGTGGCAGTCTGCTCCTCCCGCAGCACCCGGTTGAGCGTATCCGCGATCAGCGCGATGCCAGCCTCCGCTCCCTGTCCCACATGGCTGCCGGGATGAAAATTGTACATCGCCTCCGGAATCATCTGCAGACGCCTCAGATCGTCCGTGAACGTCTCCAGTGCAAATTCCCTGACTCTGGGCTGAGCGGCACAGACATTCAGGGTATAGGGCGCATGGGCCAAAGGTTTCGCGATGTCCTTCTCACGGCAAAAGGAACGCATGGCCTCCACATCCTCCGGGCGCCATTCCTTTGCCGCTCCCCCGCGCGGATTCCTGGTAAAAAACTGAAACGTGCCGGCCCCGATCCGGTCCGCCGTCTGCGCCATGGCAAGAAAGCCCTTGGCGGACGAAAGATGACATCCGATCCGCAGCCCCATCATACGATCCTCCTCACAGTCAGGATCTCCCGGTAATTGGCGTTGCTGATCTTGATCCCGGTGCGGGCCGTGCTGGCATGTACGATCCTGCCGTTCCCTATGTAGATCGCCACATGGCCGTCATAGCAGATGATATCGCCCGGCCGGGCGTCCGAATAGCTCACCCCCGTGCCGGCGCTTCTCTGCGCATAGGAGGTTCTGGGAAGGCTGTAGCCAAAATCCATATACACCCGGTACACAAACCCGGAG
>CANPWJ010000018.1 GCA_947584035.1 uncultured Acetatifactor sp.
ACATATATGACCCTCCGGGGCACCCGCGGCGGGCTCATCTTCTGCCGGCCGGAGCTGGCGAAAAAGGTGGACAGCACCGCGTCCCAGGGCACCGGGGCGCTGTCCGGGGCGGTATTGGCGTCCCCGGCGGTGCGGCAGCCCTCCGGGTCCACTCCGATGATGCGATGGGTCACCACCGCCCCGCCCTGGCGGAAGGAGATCACGTCCCCCACCTGATAGTCCTCCCGGGCCCAGCCCTCCAGATATGCGCTGTAGTCCAACACAAAGGGCGTTTCCCCGTCGCTGCGCACATAGAGGTCTCCGCTCCGGGCCCGGTACACACCGTTCCCCTCTTCAATGGCCAGCGGCCTGGTGCGAAGCGGCCACTGTATCTGCGGATCCCGGGCCTCAATGGGGATATGGAGGACGGGCCCGGTATTGCCCGCCCGGTCCACAGGCGCCACATGCAGATAACGCAGCGCCTCCTCCACGGGCGCCGTCCATTCCGCCTCCTGCGTGTAGCTTCCGTTCCCAGGTCCCACCGCCGTGTCTGCCGCGTCGTCCCACAGACAATAGTACCCTGCGGTTCCCGTTGTCAGGACATTCCGCGTGATATTGGAACGGCAGAGCCGGGCGGCGCTTCCCGGCAGATAGGATTCCGCCGCGTGATAGTAGACCGTTCCGTTGTCCTCCGGAGGCTCCCATTTGATCCGCACCTGCCCTCCTTCCAGCGCTTTCATCCGCACCTTCTCCGGGTCAATGGCATCCGGCGCCGCCCGGTCCGCGGCGGCGACACCCTCCAACCACAGGGAATCCACAAAACCGATCTGATCGGACTGGATCGTGACCGCTCCGTTGCCGCTTTTGACTCCGGCCGCACTGGTGTAGCTGCTCACACAGTCCGTGTTGACGTAACTGCTGCCGCCGTATGCGGGCCGGACCACCTCCGGCTGCGCCACATACGTTTCCTTCTGATAAAGGTTAAAGCTTCCGTTTACGTCCTCCTGGGCAAACCCCGGCCAACACATGCCAAAGCCGCCCGTACCGCCTCCGAATTCCGGCGAGTAGGTGATGGGAACCGACGACAGCGGGTACCAGGTGCTATAGGCCACCGTGTTGGCCCATCCACCTTCCACGTACCATTTCTCCCCATGGTATTCCAGGTAATCCTTCGAGTCGGTCTCCTGCTTCGGGTCGGTCCACCAGGAATAGCGCTTGCTCTTGGGATTGTACATGCTGATCCCGTCCCCGGTCTGTCCATAGCCGCCGCTTTCCATGTGATACGCCACACAGATGGTGGTCTTTCGGTCAAATTTCAGGTAGCGGAGCCGATCGTCTGTCTTTTGCGCGGTGTAGCTCCCCGCCAAGCCGCCCCGAAAGCCTCCGCCTCCCCCGGCGCTTCCCTGGCCTCCCGAATGATCCGGCGCTTCCGGCAGAAGGGCGGAGGTGGTGCCTCCCGCGCCTCCGTCCTGTCCCAGGCTCGCCCCACCGCCGCCTCCGGCGATTAAGAGCGTCCCCTTTCGGTCAGTGGACACCACCGTGCAGCCGCCCCCGTTGGCGAACCGCTCCCCGCGGCCTCCTCCGTTATAACCGTTCTGTCCTCCCACGGTACAGGTAACGATCTCTCCCTTCTGCAGCCAGACGCGGACGGATACCTCTCCGCCCAGCCCGCCCAGAGCCTTTCGGTTCCCCTGGGTATAATTCCCTCCCTGGGCGCCATGGGCGGTGACGGTGTAAAAGCCGGTGAACGGAACCGTATAGGTCTGGCTGTTCCCGGTATATCCGCCGGAAAATTTCACGGCCCGCGCGTTGTCGATGTCGTCCGCCGCATTGATCTGGTTCCAGGAACGGTTGTCAAGGCTCTGGTACAACCGATACGTCTTGCTCTGTCCGTCCGGCTGCTGCCAGGACAGATCCGCCGCTCCCCGGCCCCCGTTGGCCTGATAATTGTTCTCGGCGCGAAGGGTCAGCGTAACCCACTGGGCATACAGGACCATGTCCTCATTTGGAACGATGGCCTCCCCGCCTCCGCCCGCCGGTCTGGTAAACTCTCCGTCATAGAACCAGCCGCCGAAGGACTCGTTTTCCTTGCGGGGCGTAGGCAGGATCACCGGATCCGGCTCATATTCCGCCACGATGACATCCCGATTCCCATCCGGCCCCAGAAAGAAATAGCGATCCCCTTCCATGCGGCCCGCAAACGGCTGCTCCTCTCTCCACCCGGCAAAGTGGCGGGTTCCCGTAACCGGCTCCAGCGCTTCCCCTCCGTTGGTCTCAAAGGACACGGTAAAGCCCTCGGGCGGATCCAGCGCTTCCCGATCCGCCTGGTAACTGCTGCCGCAGCTTCCCGTCACATTTGTTACACCCTTGCTTTGACGGTAACTTCCGCCGTTCGGATCTATGGAGAGATGGCTGACCGAGCTGCGCCATTGTGCATAGAGCGTTACCACCGCTTCCGCCCCGTCCGTCCGAATGTCCTTGTCCGTGAGATTGAGAACCCTGGCTCCGTCGCCGTAGCTCGTACCGCTCCCGTCCGGCGCCGTATTCCAGCCTGTGAACTCATAGCCGACCCGGGTATACGCGTTGGGAGTCAGGCAATCCGCTGGTGTGACATTTGTTCCCTCGTACTCAGTGGCGTTGTTGTACATATGGACGCTTTCCTGCATATAGCCGCCGTACTCTCCCGAGGTGTTGGGGTCGTAGGCGATCCGGTACTGGTTCCAGGAGATCGCCTTGCAGGTATGTTCTCCCAAACCGCGCCCCTGCTCCATGTGATTGTTCCAGGGGCAGATGTAATAGTAATCGCACGCTTTCCCCGGGCAGTCCCCCACCTCCAGATAATCGATGCTTTCCGCCGCCGAACGGCTCATATAAATCAGCATATCCGTGATCGGTTCCCCGCAGTCCGCGCAGAAAGCAAACCATCCGGAGTAATAATACCGCCCGCAGATCGCCTTTTCATAGGATATTCCGTGCCACATTTCGGCCGCTGTGTCCCGGGTATTGTGGATACATTCGCTTTGTTCATGCACCACCTCCCAGTAACCGATGGGAAGATTCCCGGATCGGGCGGTCTGGTAATAATGTTCCCCGGCGGACAGCCCACGGAGGCTGGAGGAGATTCCTGTATACACTCTGGTCCCCTCTCTGTACCAGACATAATTCCGATCTCCCGCGTTGGTAGTCCACGCCTGTCCGTCCGGGCTGAAGGTCACATAGGGGCTGTTATAAATCGTCTCCGGCTCCTGTGCCCCGGCCTTTATGCCGGGAGCGAACAAAAGCGCCGCAAGCAGCAGCACCTTCGCCGCATTTCTCCATCCTTTTCCCATTTTCTCCCCCTTCTAGGACGCATCCTTCACCACGCGCAGGGAGCCGTCCGCCAGCCTCGCATAAAACTCCTCCACATCCGATCGGTCCAGATAAATATTGATCCTCTGAGCGGCAGTCGTGTTGTCCTCATTGGAAATGCGGTTGCCGGCACTGTCAAAGACCTGCTCCACAAACACATTCTGCCAGGCCAGCCTGGCGGTCCCGTCCTCCGCAACCGTGTAAATGTGGATGAAATCCCCGGCACGCAGCACGCCTCCCGCCACCTGATAGAGATCCTCCGCCTTGAGTCCGGCAATCACAGGTTCCTCCATATCTTCTGTCACCTGGCTGAGCTCCCCGAACATTCCGCGGGTCAGCAAGACACCCTCCTCAATGGGGAATTCCGCGATCTTCCCGCACAGAACGTCCCCCTCCAGGAGCGCCGTCCCTGGGATCACACTCACATCCACCTCCTTTTTCTCCAGATATTCCGGATAGTTTTCCTCGGTGAACACCACTCCCTCCGGGATTGCCCGGGCGGCCACGTAGACCGTCCCCTTCTCATAATCCGCAAGGACATGCCGCTCCATCTGCAGCATCACGAAAAACACGGCGGCCGCCGCTATAAAAGCGGCCGCGATCCCTCCCGTCCAAAATGCTCTCTGCCTGTCTTTTCCCTTCATCTTCCTCTCCCTTTCCGCGCATCCTCTCTGCGCACCTTTGCCATCCTGAAATGCTTGTCCGCTCACCCGTCCGTGTCTGACAGGCGTTTGTAATCATTCCGCCCACCGCCGCTCTCCTAATTGACGACTATATCCACCAGCTTTCCCTTTCGGGCTTCCACAGTGACCCCTAAGAACCCTTTCACCGGAAAAGAGAGCTCGCTGTATACGCCGGTAGCCTCCACAGGAATACCTTCGGGGGAACAGAATTTTCCCAGGACCCCCTTTTCCTCCCAAACCGTACCGTTTTCCTCCACATGCCAGGCGGTGACCACATCCTCCCTAACATTATACACAATATAATCTTCCACATTCACCGGCCCCGTAATCAGGCCTTGGTTCGCACATTCCCAGTTTTCATCCAGTCCCAGATTCTCCTTCAGCGCGGCTTCGTACCGCTCATAAGCGGCCTGGGGATCGGCGATCCGCACAGCGTTGGATATGCCGTACTCTCGGATGTCGATCACCGCCGACGCCAGATTGGAGGCGGCCAGCGCATCCTCCAGGTAGAGCGCCGTCGCCCGGTAGCTCTCTATCTGGAGCTGCGCGCACAAAAAGATCCCCAGAAACAGCAGGAAGAACAGGCCCGCCGTCCACTCGACCTTTCCTTCCCGCAGCCTAATGCTTGGCCGTGGACGTTCTGTACTCCTCAAAGGCATACGCTCCTTTCAAATTCCCCCGGATCCTCAAAACGATGGGATCACCGAAGTCCACCTGGGCCACTGTGGTGTCCGCCAGGTCTATTTCCGTCACCCCCAGGTCCACAAGGGACTGGGACAGCGCCGTCCGATCCTCCGCCGTCAGATATCCAACCGTCTCCATGCGCAGGATATACCGCCTGGCCAGCTGCCCTACCTGGGACTTTTGCTGAAGCAGATCCGCGCTGTCCATGTACGCCAGCATCACGACCGTCATCGCCAGGATACAGATCCCGGTGATCAACAGATCCCCTACATTCCCTTCTCGTCTCTTCATCGCTGCCTCCCCGCGTCACACGCCGGGCCCTCCCAGGATGGTAGTCGCCCTTCCCTGCATTGCCGCCACGATTTCCTTGATAAACCCTTCCAGGCTGTCCTTCATTACCACGCACAGCACCAGTGCGATAATGCAGAGCCCTACCGTCACCAGGATCCCGTCGATCCCCGGCTCTCTCCGCACCGCAGCGCTCCGCAGAAGCAGAACACCTCTCTGAGCACTTCTCTTCAATCCGTTTATTTTTTCTCTCATATTCGTTTCTTCCTTTCTTTGTTTTCTTGTTTTCTTTGCTTTTTCGTTTCTTTTGCCCTTCCCTATTTTTTTCATTTCCTTGGGTTTTCATTTTCTTTGATTTCCGGATTCCTTTACTTTCAGCTCCCTTCGCTTTTCCCAAGGGTTCGGGGGCATGGTTTCTTGTCCTTTGCCTTTTCCGTTCCTTGGTTTTTTCATTTTCTTTGATTTCCGGATTCCTTTACTTTCAGCTCTCTTCGCTTTTCCCAAAGGTTCGGGGGCACAGTTCGGGAAGTATGGTTCCGGCTTCCTGGTTCCGGGTACGGGAGGCGATGGCAGGGTTCTTTCACCCTCTCCTTTCCGCAAACTCCCGGTATGCCCTTCCAGGCCGCCGGCCCTGGAGCGCTCAAAAGGAGAGCACTCAGAAGGGGAGCGCCGTGGAAAACATATGGCTGACACAGGCATAGAGCGTCACCCCCAGCACCGCCAGCAGGATACCCAGCTGATAAAACGTAATGCTTCGATCCAGACTGCCCTTTTTGTGCTCCAGGAGCGAGGTCTCCATATCCTTGATCTGTTCCCCGATATCACTGAGAAGCTCCACCGCCTGTCCGGACTCCAGCGCCTGCAGCACGGTAATGCAGAGCGCGTCGATATACCGGTTGTCAAATTTACTCTGAAAGCGCGCCAGTGCGTCATAGATGTCCGCCTTCATAACAATGTCTCCCGCCAGATCCAGAAGCGCCTGTCTCAGCCGCCGTTCCCGCACGCTCCCATAGCACTCCGCCAGAGCATCCGTCACGTAGACGCCCGCCTGGATCTGTATCTCCAGCGCGTGATAAACCAGCTTGATCTCCGGCAGCATCCGCTCATTGTCCTTGCGGTTCAGATGCTCCAGGAGCAAACGGGGCAGGAAGCCCAGCGCCCCCATAGCCAGCACTCCCCAGCCGGGCGAAACGGGAAAGAAGCATCCCATTCCCAGCGCACCCAGCAGAATGCTCCCCGCCAGATACCGCGCCGGCTCGATCCGCTTTCCAAAATGAAAGGGCGCCCCGTTTTGGATCAGCCATCTCTGCTTTCGCAGATACCAGGGGCTCTCCCTCTGCCGTCCCCGGATAAACCCGGTAAGCTCCTCATACGCCTTCCACAAAAGCGTCTGCGGACGACGCGCCGCCAGCCGGAGTATCAGCACAAACAGAAGCCCGCTAGACAACGCCGCAAACGACGCCGTCGCAAACTGTATTTTTTCGTCCATGCGGCACCTCCTATCGATAGATCCGGGACATCTGCCCCAAAAACAGGAGCAGGATAACCCCCAGAGCGCCCAGCGCCAGCCTCCCCGGCAGCGTGTATCCCAGGATATCCCAGATAGAAACGCTGATCAGCCCATCCACGGTCAGGAACACGATCGCGGACATCCCCAGCAGCAAAAGCATGTTGATGACCGCCTCCCGCAGCATCCCCTTCCGCTCTTCCCCCAGCCGGAGATATTCCCGCACGCTTCTGCGGCTGCTGCTCACCAGCGCGGTGAAATCCGCACAGTACCGAAGGCTGATCTCCATGTTCCGAACCAGCTCCTTAAATTGGGGGTGTTCGATTTTTTCCGACATGGATAACATGGCAAGGCTGAGATCTCCCGTGGTCTGCGCCTCATAACAGCACTCCTCCAGGACGCCCTGCATGGGCTGGTCCACATAGCGGCTGACCTGATGAAAGACGCCGGTGATTTCTCCGGAGGTAAGACTGTAGCTCCCCAAAAAATCCAGAAATTTTAAAAGATTGTCATTGACCGACCGCATGGCCGCGGCCTTCCCCGCCTGAAGCGCCAAATAGACGGAGAAAAACCAGAGCGCCAGCCCCGCACAGGCCCCTGTCCAGCCCAAAAACGGCAAAAGCAGCACAAAGAGAGTCGCGCCCGCTGTCAGCGTCCCCGCCAGGAACCATTCCGCGTTCCATGCCGGAAACCGAAGCTTCCAACCGCTGTAACAGAGTTCCTGCTCCAGCCGCGTCCACAGAGAATGTCCGGTACGCATCTCCTGGAGCCTCCTGCGGTTCTCCAAAAGCCTTCTGCGGGAGGCTTCATCCAGGTTTTCCCGGGTGCGCTTCAGAAATTCGGACAGCTGTTCCAGCCACCGGATGCGGTACAGCAGGGCGAGAAACCCCGCAAACAAGCACACAAAACACCCTGTCCATTCAAACCACCTGATCATACTCAAGCTCCTTTCTCTCCTCATTCCATCCCCTGCAGAAAAACACCTGCTTCACCCGATACCGCTCCATAAAGACCAATGTCTGGAAGCAGTCCATCATCCGCATCAGCTCGTTGCGCGAATACCGGCTCTCATACATCGCGTAGTCCACCAGCTTGTCCGCCGCTCTGTCCGCGGAGGAGGCATGGATGGTGGCCGCGCAGATCTGCCCGGTACAGGCCGCGTTCAACAGATACAGCGCCTCTCCGCCCTTCACCTCACCGATAATGAAAAAATCCACATCCATGGTCAGCCCCGCGATGCTGATATGCTTCAGGTCGTAATTGACCTGGCTCTCCCCGGTCCCCGGCAGGGAATGAAGAAACATCATGTCCGGATGATACCGTGTTGTCAGCTCATCCGCCTGCTGCGCCACAAGGATCGCCATGTCGTCCGGCAGCGTCTCCTTCAGGGCGTTCAGCAGAGTGGTCTTTCCGGAGGAATTTCCCCCGCAGATCAGCGTGGAGCCGGAGCGGAAGCGCTGAACCAACAGCTCCGCCGTCCCCTGATCCAGCATCCCTCTTCCGATCAGCTCCCGTACCTGCGGAAAGGCTCTGGGCACCTTGCGGATGCAGAGATAAGGCTCATTGTAGGTGTTGACCAACGGCATGGAAAGGGTAAATCGAAGAATAAAATCCGGATGACTCTCGGAGTCCGTGAATCGCTGAATTGCGTTTAGATTGGAAATATTGACCTGATTCTTGGTAGCGATATAATCGATAAACTGCCGGTATTCCTTTTCCGACCGGAAAGCGACGCCGGCATCCATGCGCTTTCCCTCCCGCTTGACGCGGATACAGTCGTGGCTGACCACCCGGATGTCCGAGATACCGGCATCGTCGATCAGCGGTGATAATCGAGAATACCCAAAGACATATTCTTCAAACGCCTTGAGCAGCTTCTCCGACAGCCCCGGCGGAACCTGATAGTAAGCTGCAATATGTTCTCTGGCATCCTCCAGAAACTCCTCCTTTCTGAGCAGTCCTTTCTTCATCTGCATGAGGGCCGTCTGCTTCTGGGTGATGTAATCATTCACCAGCTTCTGCAGCCCGTCATCCACCGAAACAATGCTTCTGTCACTGATAACTTCCGCTTTCATCATCCCTCCTGTTCTCTTTCTCTCTCGGTCTCTCCCGGGACGCGCGCTCCCAAAAACGGGCATAAAAACAGACCGATCAAAACATAACTCTGGTAACCTTGGCTGAAATAGCCTGACAAATAGACACTTAGCGAATAGACGTCTCCTAAGTAATTGACACTTTACTCTCTTTTATCCCATCTGTCAAGTACCAAAATTATTTTTTGTTCGGTCTGTCTGAAAAATCCCTTTTCTTTTTCCCGCCGCTACTGGGCTTCCTCCTGCTTTCGCAGAAGCTCGTCGAATTCCTCTATGGGCATGGGCTTGTAGAACAGGAAGCCCTGCGCGTTCTCGCAGCCGCACTCTAGAACCAGCTTCTTTTGCTCCTCCGTCTCGATTCCCTCCATGATGATCTTGGAGCCCAGGGCCAGCAGCATGGCGGTCGTGTATTTCAGGACGATCTGGCTCTTCTCGTCCTCCAAATCCAAAATAAAGATCCGGTCCATCTTGACCTCGTCCATGTTCTGCGACTTGAGCATATACATGGTGGAGTACCCCGTCCCAAAATCGTCCATGGCGATCTTAAAGCCTCTGTCGCGAAGCTTCTTCATGCGCTGGAACATGCCCGCCTCATCCTCCAGAAAGGCGCTCTCCGTGAGCTCCAGCGGCGCGTACTCCGCCGGAACGTCATATTTTTCCGTCAGCTCCACCAGCGTATCGCAGAGATGCTTGTCATAGGCGTGCACCCGGGACACGTTGATGGAGATGGGCACAAGCGGCCTTCCCTCCTGTTTCAGCCGGGACAGATAAGAAAATATCTGCTCCCATATGTATCGATCCACATTGATGATAAAACCGTTTTTCTCCAGAACAGGCACAAACACCCCGGGGCTGATCAGCCCTCTCTCGGGATGCCGCCAGCGCACCAGCGCCTCCCCGCCAATGATCCTTCCCGTCCGCATATTGACCTTGGGCTGGATGAACGCGGTCAGCTCTCCGTTTTTCAGAGCCGCCACAATATCGTTTTCCACCTGTTTTTCCCGCAGCATCTGCTTGCGCATCTCATCATCAAAGAACGCGTATTCCGCGAAAAACTTCCCCTTGATGCTCTGCATGGCGATCGTGGCGCAGTCCTTCATGTAGCTCACGGACGTCTGCTCCTTCTCCGAAGTGCAGATGCCGAAGGATGGCAGCACCCGGTACGCAAAGGAGAACTCGTCGATCTTGGCCCGGATGTCCTGGACGATATCCACAAGCTCCTGCTCCTCCTCAAAGGCGGTAAACAGGCAGAAGTTGTCCGCCCGCACCTGGCAGACACAGGTCTTGGGCCGATTGTCCTCATAGTACCGGAAACAGTCGGCAATATACTTCAGCATCCGGTCGCCTTCGCTTCTCCCGCAGAACTCGTTGACCGACTTAAACTGCGCAATATCCATGGCGATCACGCCGAAGCTGCTCTTCGGATTCTGCTGCATCAGCTCGCTGCTCAGGTAGAAAAAGGTCCGCATATTGTACAGCCCGGTCAGCGGATACCGGGAAGCCTCCTTATTGTGCTCCGCCATCCGGCGAAGGGACTCCAGGTACAGCTCCCCACTGGCTTTTTCCGTATTCTGCGGAGAATGATCGATCACTTCTTCCCTGGTCTTATGTTCCATACCACTACACCCCTGATTGATATCCTTGATCTTACACCACGATGCAATAACTTGTCTTGATTATACTCCTTTTCTGAGATTTTTGCTACACTTTTTCTGCATTTTCATTTTGTTTATTGACAATTCGTGTTCCAACTCGTATGATGGTATTGTAGATATGGATCCTAATTTTCTATTTTTAATTTCTAACTTTTTATTTTTTGATTTCTGAAATGTAAGAACGATAAAGGAGAATTTGCTATGTTTATCCTCTTGGCGGGCGGATTGTTTGTTATCATTATCGCGGTGGTCGTTGCCGTTGTCAGTTCCGTGGTCTCTGCGGTCGCCGCGGAGACGGATTCCAGCGAGGACTGACGGCCGGTCCCAGGTTCCCTGTATATCTGCGTTCCATCTACTTCCCTCCCCCCAGGATCACACGGTTGAGATCCCGGGGGTATTTTTGTTGTACTCCGAAAAAACTGATATGTGCAGAGGAGCTGCGCACTTCTCCCGAAGCCTGTTTGATAAAATAGGACCTTTCTGGGAAAGATTGGAATATTGAACCGAATGGGCGGTCCATGGTATAATGACCTTACTCTAGGCAGAAGGCGGCCGAATGGCCATCTATACCGTAAATGCGAAGCATTTATGGTATAATGATTCTGCTGGCGCAGAATTTAAGCCGATTTCATCGGCTTACCGCCGCTTTACGCGGCGCATTATCCCCGGCAGTCCACCGCTCGCCCGGTAAATGCTGCTTCGCAGCGCTTCCCGGTCTGCGCTGGTGGTATAATGATTCTGCTGGCGCAGAATTTAAGCCGGCGAGGTCACAGGAAAGAAGGAGATCCACATGAAACTGCGGGAAGCGATCGCAAGTCTGCATCAGGCGCATCCGGAGGATGTGCTGGCCCCTCTGTACACTCCCTGGGGGGAGCATCTGGACCGGGCGTGCGTCTGGCAGGAATATCCCAGACCCCAGCTGGCCCGCAGACAATACGAGATTTTAAACGGCGAATGGGACTGCGCCTTTGTACCGGTCGCCGACACCTCCGTTGTGCCCGGAAAGAAGCTCCCCAGGCCGCAGAAAATACTGGTCCCCTTTTCCCCGGAGTCCCTGCTGTCCGGCGTGGGACGTCAGCTCATGCCGGACGAATATCTCTGGTATCAGAGGACGCTTGCCTTCTCCCAGATGGACTACGCCAGGAAGCAGCAGACCGGCAGACGCTGTCTGCTGCATTTCGGCGCGGTGGATCAAAGCTGCACCGTCTATATTGACGGCCGGGAGGTCTGTTCCCACACGGGCGGTTACCTTCCCTTCTCCGTGGATATTTCCGCATTTGTCTCCCATGAGCCCTGTCTGCTGCAGGTGCGCGTGCGGGATGAGAGCGATCGTTCCGGCCACAGCCGGGGCAAACAGACGCTGCGCCGCGGCGGCATGTTCTACACCGCCCAGAGCGGTATCTGGCAGACCGTATGGTATGAGTGGGTCCCGGAAAATCCGATCACAGACTGCCGAATCACCCCGGATTACGACAACGGCCTCGCCCGGATCACGCTCTTTTCCCACCGGCCCTTCCGGTCGGTGGAAGGATCTCTAAAGGAAGAGTCTGTGGACTGTGAGATCACCCTGACACAGGATGGGCCGGAGCCCGCTCCCCGCCCCCAGGACGCCGGCAGGATCCGGACGACTCTGACCGTCCGCTTTGCGCAGGGCGCTTTCCGGCCCTGGACGCCGGAGGACCCCCATCTGTACCACCTTATGATCCGGGCGGACGAGGATATGGCGGAAACCTATTTCGCCATGCGGTGCTATTCGGTGGAACCGGATGAGCGGGGCATCCCCCGTTTCTGCCTGAACCACCGTCCCTATTTCCTGCACGGCCTCCTGGACCAGGGGTACTGGTCGGACGGCCTGATGACGGCCCCCTGCGACGAGGCGTTCGTCTACGACATCGAGCTGGCCAAACAGCATGGCTTCAACATGCTGCGCAAGCATATCAAGATCGAACCTCTGCGCTGGTATTACCACTGTGACCGCCTGGGAATGATCGTATGGCAGGACATGGTCAGCGGCGGCTCCAACTATCATATGCCGCTGGTGTGCTATCTGCCCACCCTGTTCCCCCATATGTCAAGGCATACAAAGGACCATCACTACCGCCTCTTCTCCCGGGCCGACGCGGAGGAGCGAAACGCCTGGGAAAGAGAGTGTCTGGACACCATAGACCATCTCTACAATGTCCCCTCCCTCGCCGTCTGGGTTCCCTTCAATGAGGGCTGGGGCCAGTTCGACGCGGCCCGGATCGCTGAGCTGGTTCGGGAAAAGGATCCCACCAGGCCGGTGGATCACGCCAGCGGCTGGTTCGACCAGAACGCCGGCGATTTCCGGAGCATCCACAATTATTTTCGTCCTCTGCGCGTCAAACTGGACGGGAAACGCGCCTTCGTCATATCCGAGTACGGCGGATATACCTGTCACATCCCGGGACACTCCAGCGTGGAACGGATCTACGGGTACCGAAACTACCCTTCGGCGGAGAAGCTGTCCGCGGCCTTCCGGCATCTGGTGGAAACGCGCCTTCTGCCCCTGGTGGAACAGGGTCTGAGCGGCGCCGTCTACACCCAGCTCTCCGATGTGGAGGAAGAGGTCAACGGGCTTGTGACCTATGACAGGCGGGTGGTAAAGCTGACCGACTCTCCCGCCGCGCAGGATCACACCCCGCCCTCCGCCTCCTTCTGAGGCAGACGCGCCCGCAGCACCTTGCTCACATGGAAGTACGCCGGGATCAGAAAGGCATCCGCCAGGATCCACGCGATCGGGCTTCCCATGCAGACTCCCACAAAGCCGAAAGCGGGAACCAGCAGGAACCCGGTGACTGCCCGGGCGATCATCTCAAACACCCCCGCCAGAATGGCAAAGGCGGGAAAACCCATCCCCTGTATCAGGAAACGGATAATGTTCACCAGCGCTAACGGGAAATAGAAGGCCGTGTTGATGACGAGAAACAGCTTCACCTGCCCGATGATCGCCGCCTCGGAATCCTTCAGGAACAGCATCGCCAGCGGCCGTCCGAAAAGCAGGGCTGCGGCCGCCGCCACCACCGCGTAGGCGGCCCCCAGAAGGACGCAGGATTTGAGTCCCTGGCCCAACCGCTCCAGCTTCCCGGCGCCCACATTCTGCCCGCCGTAGGTGGCCATGGTGGAGCCCAGCGCGTCATAGGGACAGGCCAGGAAATTCCCGATCTTGCTGGCGGCGGTCACCGCCGCCACCGCCTGGGAGCCCAGGGTGTTGGTGGCGCTCTGCAGAATGACGCTGCCGATGGCCGTGATCGAATACTGAAGTCCCATGGGCACTCCCATCCCGCACAAAACGCTCATCCTGTGCGCATCCGGTCTCCATTCTTCCCTCCGGATATGGAGGATCTCAAATTTCCAGATCATGTACAGCAGACAGCAGAGCCCCGAGATCCCCTGGGCGATCACCGTCGCCCACGCGGCTCCCGCCACCCCCATATCCAGCTGCAGGATAAAGAACAGATCCAGTCCAATGTTGATAAAAGAGGAGAGGATCAGGAAAATGACGGGGGTCCGGCTGTCTCCCATCGCCCGGATGACTCCCGACGCCGTATTGTACAGAAACACCGTGGGGATGCCCAGAAAGATCACCCAAATATAGGTATAAGCGCCCTCCAGGATGTTCGCAGGCGTCCGCATCAAAAGCAGGATGTCGCGGCAGAAACGGGTGGTCAGGAGCGTCAGCACCGCGGAAAAGGCGATGGCCAGCCAGACACAGTTCGCCACATACCTGCGCATCCCCGCATAGTCTCCCGCCCCGAATTTATGGGATACCGGAATCGAGAAGCCGCTGCAGACCCCCATGCAGAAGCCGATCACCAGAAAGTTTACGGACCCGGTGCTTCCCACCGCCGCCAGGTTATCCACCCCCAGAAACTGTCCCACGATGACGGTATCCACCAGATTGTAAAACTGCTGAAAGAGAAACCCAAAGAGAAGCGGCACCGAAAACCCCAGAATCAGCCTTATGGGAGAGCCATTTGTCATATCCTTTGTCATAATCGTCCCCTTCTTTCCTTCAAAAAAAACTCTGCAGCGGAAAACAAAATCACTGTTTCCGCTACAGAGTATATACGCTTCCGGCGCAAGATGCAACCGTAAATTATGCGAACGGGTTCTCCGTGGGATAGAGCACGCCCTTGGGCTGGTTATAGTTCAGATCCTGCACGGGAACGCCCACATATTTGAACACCTCGTACAGCGCCTTCCCGAAATGCCCGAATGCCACCGCCCCGTGATGCGGGAAATTCTTCTCGATCAGCACATGACGGTAGAAACGCCCCATCTCCGGGATGGCAAACACGCCGATGGCGCCGAAGGACTTGCTGGCCACCGGGAGCACCTCGCCCTGTGCGATGTAGGCGCGCAGCTCGCAGTCAGCCGTTGACTGCAGCCGATAGAAGGTAATATCGCCCGGAGCGATATCCCCCTCCAGGGTGCCGTTTGTCACCTCCACGGGAAGGCTCCTGGCCATGATCTTCTGATACTTCATGCTGCAGAAGGACAGCTTCCGGGAGCAGGTGTTCCCACAATGGAAGCCCATGAAGGTATCCTTGTGCGTATAATCGAATTTTCCCCGGATCGACTCCTCAAACATATCCGCCGGGACAGAGTTGTTGATGTCGAGAAGCGTCACCACATCCTCGCTGACGCAGGTGCCGATAAACTCGCTCAGGCATCCGTAGATATCCACCTCGCAGGACACGGGAATGCCCATGCCGGTCAGACGGCTGTTCACATAGCAGGGCACAAAGCCGAACTGTGTCTGGAACGCCGGCCAGCATTTCCCCGCGATGGCCACATAGCTTCGATAGCCCCGGTGCTCTTCCACCCAGTCTAAGAGTGTCAGCTCATACTGTGCAAGCTTGGGCAGGACCTCCGGCTTCTGGTTGCCGGCGCCCAGCTCTTCCTCCATCTCCTTCACCTTGGCTGGAATGCGCGCATCGCCGGCATGTTTGTTGAAGGCCTCAAACAGATCCAGCTCGGAGTTCTCCTCGATCTCCACGCCCAGGTTGTACAGCTGCTTTATGGGGGCATTACAAGCCAGGAAATTCAGGGGTCTGGGGCCAAAGGATATGATTTTTAAGTCTCGCAGGCCGATGATCGCTCTGGCCACCGGCAGGAATTCATGGATCATATCCGCGCACTCCTGGGCCGTTCCCACCGGGTACTCCGGAATATACGCCTTTACTCCGCGCAGCTTCAGATTGTAGCTGGCGTTCAGCATCCCGCAGTAGGCGTCGCCCCGTCCGTCCATCAGATCTGCCTGGCTCTCCTCCGCGGCGGCCACAAACATGGACGGTCCTTCAAAATGCTTTGCCAGAAGGGTCTCGGAGATCTCCGGCCCAAAATTGCCCAGATACACGCACAGCGCGTTGCAGCCGGCCTTCCGGATATCCTCCAGCGCCTGTACCATGTGGATCTCGCTCTCCACGATGCAGACGGGGCACTCATAAATGTCCCCCTCGCCGTATTTGTCGGTGTAGGCATCGACCAGGGCCCTCCTCCGGTTGACGGAAAGGCTCTCCGGGAAGCAGTCCCGGCTCACGGCCACGATCCCCAGCTTTACTTTGGGCAGATTGTTCATAATCCATTCCTCCTTGCATATTGTTTTTAGGTTCGGCATTTATGCCAGAAGATCGAACACCGGCTTGCACGCAGGGTAGATCTCCTTAAACTTGGCATATCGGGCATCATACTTGGCGGCCAGCGCCGGATAGGGCGTGATGGTCTGCGTGACCTTCACGATGGCGGAGGCCGCAGCTTCCACGGAGGGATACTCTCCGTAGGCCACCGCCGCCAGCATGGCGCCGCCCAGAGCCGGCCCCTCCTCGCTCTCTATAATCTCCACCTGCAGGTTCAGCACATTGGCGATGATCTGCCGCCACAGGGGGCTCCTGGCCCCTCCCCCGCAGATCCTGGTGCGCTCCAGACGGATCCCCAGGGATCTGGCGACCTCCAGCGAATCCCGCAGCGCGAACGCCACTCCCTCCAGAACCGCCTGGGTCATATCCGCCCGGGTGGTATCCATGGTCATGCCGATAAAGGTGCCCCTGGCGTTCGGATCGTTGTGCGGAGAGCGCTCCCCCATCAGATACGGCAGGAAAAACACTGGATTTTCTCCCAGCCTGTCGATCTGCTTCTGCTCGGAAGCGTAATCGCTTGTCCCCAGGATCTGGTCCATCCACCACTTGTTGCAGGACGCCGCGCTGAGCATACATCCCATCAGATGGTAGCTGCCGTCCGCATGGGCGAAGGAATGAAGCGCGTTGTTCTGGTCCACTCCGAATTTCCGGGAGGATATAAAGATCGTTCCACTGGTGCCCAGGGAAATATTGCACCGGCCGTCGCCCACCGTCCCGGTGCCCACCGCGGCGGCGGCGTTGTCTCCCGCTCCCGCGGCGACCACCGTACTTTCCGGGATATCCAGCTCCTTCGCTATGGGGGGAAGCACCGTCCCCACCTTCTCATAGCTCTCAAAGCACCGGGCCAGCTGTTCCTCCCGCACGCCGCAGAGCTCACACATCTCCCGGGACCAGCGGCGGTTTTTGACGTCAAACAAAAGCATACCGGACGCGTCGGACATGTCCGTACAGTGCACGCCGGTGAGACGGTATGCCAGATAATCCTTCGGGAGCATGATCTTGGC